>JAMCPC010000134.1 GCA_023379725.1 Actinomycetota bacterium | reverse complement strand
GTAGTGGTGGTCGAGGTGGGCGTGGTGGGAAATGTCTTTATAACTGATGCATTGCCAGCAAGGGCAGCTATCATAGAGTTGTCATTTCCCTCCATACCGATTGCCCATGCTCCCACCCCTCTTATCCCGTAAGCGTTTGCCGCTTGGACCTTCAGAGCTATGGATGTCGGGTTGTCGAAGAATGCCTGGTACCACTGAGAGCCTACCTTGTAGGGCATCCATGGCGTACTGGTGGCAGGATCCCAATATACCTGATTACCAGTGGACATTATTTGGGCGTAAGTTTCAGGCACAGGACTTCCTGTAGCGGGATCCCCAAGTGCTCCCCCAGTGGTAGGCCAGACATATCCATAGAAAGGTAGCCCAAGGATGACCTTTGAAGCCGGTACTACGCTGGTGTATTCGCTTAAGGCTGTTTCAACGTCGAAGCTGGAAGCGCTTGTAAGAGGAGAGGTAGGGGATGGTACTGTCTGGGAATTCATATCGTATGCCATCACGAAAAATGCATTGACGCTCGGAGCCAGTCTGTTGATGTCAAAGAAGCCGTAAGGATCACCGGCAGAGGAAGCGTAGGTATCCATAGTCACCTGCCAGTATGGGTTTGCAGAGCGTATTGCTGTGGATACAACGGAGACGAACTTGGCCAAGCCGTGCCGGTCAGCTGCGCCGGTTCCCTCAAGGTCGAGATTCAGGCCGTTTAGTTGCTCTGACTGCAAGATAGGGATGACCTGCTGAGCGAGGTTGCTACCTGTAGATTGTGGATGTGCAGATAGGTTGTTCAGGGCTGATTGACTGAAACAGTTTACTGTCAGCACCACTCTTGTAGAAGCTGCATGGGCAACGGTAATGAAGTTGCTTAATTGCTGGCTTTCAAGTCCGCTCCACCCCGACCCGGATCGGATCAACGAGCCATTCCCCTGTACGTGTACGGCAAAGTAAGACACTGTAGTCAGTTGTGACAGGTTGATTTGAGGTATGTCGGGCAGTTGCCAATAGGGGAGGAACGCGAAGACTTCATGAGGTCCCAGTGGGGCCGCGTTGGCTATATTGGGCGGCAGAGGAGCAGGTGGAGTGGTTGCCTTTTTGAAGGTCACGTGTTTTTCCATTGCAGCAATTAACTTTTCCAGAGCAATAGATTCGTTTGAAGATGTGGTCGGAGATGAGGTATGACTGGTTGTCGGGGCGGTGGGTGATAGGTATTCATTACGGCTTTCTACGACGCTATTATGGCGTGCAAGATACTGCGGTTGACTCAGCAGGCTTATCCCCAGTATCCCCACCAGTAGCATCGAGGTCATACTGGTGGCTCCCAACAACTGTACGCGGCGGGTACCACTTGGAAGAGGAATCTTTTGGTCGGAAGCGTTACCGTGTTGCGGAGACGTCACAGGTGCTGAACGTATGTGTCGTGGGGTCGCCACAAGCCCCAGGGAGCGCATTGGCTGCAATGCAGCATGGACTAGAACGTTACTTCCGGTGATGACATTTTTACATACTGTACGTACCGTGCGAGTTACTGGTCTGCATGTTACGTAGAACGATTGTATTGCTGATGTGTTATTTGCTGTAGATGCCAGCCTGTATAACGGCTTAGACAATCTGTAGGCCGACTTTACAACGGGAGAGGCTACCCTGCGGGTGGCATTGTATGACACCGATGTAAACAGGATTACTGCAATGCCAACCAGTTCAGCGATACACCCGACACCTCCTATAATGTATGCAAATCCGTCTTTTGTGGACTGGCGTGCAGAATGAAAGGCGTGTCCCAAGGCCTGGTGTATATGCTTAGCCCCTAAGCACTCCCGTGCTCTTTGCGCATGCCGGAGGATGCGTTGTGTCACTATTTGCAGCATAGGGTAATATATTGCCTCATGGTGGTCGCGTTATGCAATAGGTTGGATAGCTTATTGTCTAATAATTGATATTAGGGCTCTCCTGGATGAACGGTTCCCTAATTCAACCTGCCTATCCACTGAGCCTCTTACAGTACAGACTACTAGTTTCTATCTGGAACTGCTGACGCTACGGTGATGGTCTGCGGTGCATGGTTATTTGCAGGACAGACTACTAGTTTCTATCTGGAGTGGACTTTGGTCCAGATAGTGTGATGAAATGAATATTATGAAACTTGCTGTTGTGTCAGAGAGTATAGCCGGGGAGGATAGGGTGGCTACTGTTCCCGATGCCGTACGTCGGCTGGTAACTGCCGGATGGGAAGTATATGTGCAATCTGGTGCCGGGATACATTCGCAATTTACTGATGCCATGTATGAGCAGGCCGGTGCAACGGTATCTCCTGATGTTGTTGCAACTCTGTCCGGTGCAGATATCATTGCCAAGGTACGGCCGCCTACTCCAGAGGAGGTCTCCAATATACCCGAGGGAGCCTCTGTGGTAAGTTTTATGCAGCCGGCAGTAGATCGTGATACGATTAAGGCGCTTATGGCCAGGAAGATCACCGCATATAGTTTTGATCTGTTGCCTCGAATCAGCAGGGCTCAGTCGATGGATGCTCTCTCTTCACAGGCTACAGTGTCAGGCTACAGGGCGGCGCTGGCTGCCGCTACCATACTTCCAAAGTTCTTCCCGATGTTCATGACTGCCGCCGGTACCGTTCCTCCCGCAAAGGTCATGGTCATGGGCGCGGGAGTGGCTGGCTTACAGGCAATCGCAACAGCGAAGCGGCTGGGGGCTCAAGTGCGGGCGTATGACGTACGCACCGCTGCAAAGGAAGAGGTGGAATCACTCGGTGCTACGTTTATTCAGCTTGAGCTGGAGGCCCAGGAAGGAGCCGGAGGGTACGCAAAAGAACAGTCTGAGGAGTTTCTTGCTCGCCAGCGAGAGCTGATAGGTAAGGAGGTAGCGGCTTCTGATGTGGTGATTACTACAGCTGCCATTCCAGGTCGCAGGGCACCCCTGCTGGTCACCAGGGAGATGGTCGAGATGATGTCTCCTGGGGCTGTAGTGGTGGACATGGCTGCTGATTCGGGAGGCAATTGCGAGGTAACCGAGCCTGGCAAAGATGTCGTCCTCAACGGAGTGACGGTAAGGGGGCTGAGCAACCCACCTTCATCAATGCCTGAACATGCAAGTTTTTTGTTTGCACGGAATGTGGCCAGTTTCCTGGGACTACTGGTGAAAGATGGAGAGTTCGCTCCTGATTTCGATGATGAGATAGTGTCAGGCATGTGCGTGACCAGAGACGGTCTTATACCGAACGATGCTGTGGCATCTGTTGTGAATGCTGAATAGGCGAGATCGATTGGGTGTTGGTGTTATAGTGCTGCAACCTGGTAGCGATAAGCCGTTTGGGTCATTCGCATTTTGGGATCGAATGCCTGATTGTCCGGTGGTCAGATGGCGCAATATTGACGGTGGGATAAACGGTGAGATAGAAGCTATTGGAGGTAGTTGTGATTGGAGGAAATTATGAATAGCGGCATACTTCAGTTTATTACAGTGTTCGTGCTGGCAGCTTTTGTCGGTTACGAAGTGATATCCAAGGTTCCCAGTATCCTGCATACGCCGTTGATGTCGGGTACCAACGCAGTTCACGGCATTATACTGCTGGGAGCGATCTTGACCTGTGGGGTATCGCATGGGCCTCTTCAGATTACTCTCGGAATAATAGTTGTGATTCTGGCCACGTTGAATGTCGTGGGTGGGTTCGTAGTAACAGATAGGATGCTGGAAATGTTCAAAGCCAGGCCAAATGTCCAGAGAGACAAGAGCGATACACAGACCAAGGAGGCATCATGAGTCTTGGCACAGGTCGCGAAATAGCTTACCTTGTAGCTGCAATCTGTTTTATCCTGGCCATGAAGGGGCTGTCCTCTCCGAAACGAGCCAGGGCAGGTAACCTGTTGGGTGCTGCCGGAATGATAGTGGCGATAGCGATTACCTTTACCACTCCTGGCATTCACAATTTGTGGGCGATTGCTCTCGGTATGGTCGTAGGTGTAGCTATCGGCGTACCGGCAGCGCGTCTGGTAAAGATGACCGCTATGCCACAGATGGTTGCCGCATTCAACGGTGTAGGCGGTGCGGCGGCAGCGCTGGTTTCTATCATGCACTTTTCGTTCTCACCGGTGAGCCTCTCCACGTTCGCTACCTATCAGGTCTTTGAGGTCATCTTCGGAGTGGTGGTTGGGAGTATATCGTTTACAGGCTCCATAATTGCATTCTCCAAGCTTCAGGAGATCATGCCGGGTAGGCCGATCACCTATCCTGCCCAGCAGCCAGTCAATGCTGTGGTTGCTTTGGGTATAGTAGGCTGCATCCTGGCTGTGCTGGTGGATCCAAGCAAGCTGGTGATGCTGGTAGTCCTCATACTGGCATTGTTATTCGGCGTTGCCTTCACGCTGCCGGTAGGTGGTGCTGATGCCCCTGTGCTTATATCGTTACTGAACTCGTTTACCGGTCTTGCGGTGGCAGCTACAGGATTTACCCTGCATTCGAATGTACTGATCGTAGCAGGTACCCTGGTCGGGGCTTCAGGTATGCTGCTGACAAGAATGATGAGCCAGGCTATGGGCAGATCCATACCGAACATACTATTTTCTGCATTCGGATCGGTGGTTACCTCCTCCGGTGCCGTCGAGAAGGAGGGCAGGAGTGTCAAGAGCGGTACCGCAGACGATATAGGAGTGCTTCTTGCCTATTCCAACAAGGTGGCTATCGTTCCAGGGTATGGGTTGGCGGTAGCTCAAGCCCAACACGTCGCCAGGGAG
>JAMCPC010000133.1 GCA_023379725.1 Actinomycetota bacterium | reverse complement strand
CCTGTCAAGCCGAAGGTCGCGGGTTCAAATCCCGTCAGGACCGCCAGATGAGAGACTATTACGGCTGCAGCTACAAATGCAGCTACACTGGCCTTTTGGTCCTTGCCACGCCAGCCCTTTTCAGCACGGATGCCGGAACACCTGAAGCCCTCCAAGCCGTATAGCTGATAGATTTCCGTAGCGAATAATCTTTAGCTATTTGAATAAAATCTGCCTCCAGCGAAGCTAACTTATTCTTAGCATTCAGTTGTTCAAGCTCTTTTTTACAATTAATCAGTTCTTGGTGTAGGTGAACCTTTGCCAAAGGATTTGCACCCGATAAGTTTGCACGAATATAATCAATCCTACGCTGCACTGATTCAACTGTCCTGCGTCTCCCGCGGCGTGGCTCTTCCTCGTTCAACGCACTCAAATACCTACGTATAATAGCAGTTTCAGTTCTGATATTACCGGCTGATCTCAGATTGGCCCTATCATTTTCAGTTAACATCAAATGCTGAAGTTTATTTGTATTAGGCATAATACAATACTAACACCACTTTTATATGTGGAGTCAATCCATTGCTATAATTTAAGTATATTAGCTCTGAATATATTCATGGAAAGGCTCTGAAAGATGAAGACAGAAATTGAAGCACCGGCAAGATCAGCCATGCAAACAACCCCGCAATCAGCGCTCCATAGAGAGCTTGGAATGACAGATGAGGAGTACGATAAACTACTCCAAGAACTCGGACGGGAGCCATCGTCTTCAGAGTTGGCAATGTACAGTGTAATGTGGAGCGAACACTGCTCTTACAAATCGTCGCGTATACATCTGAAGCGTTTCCCGGTCGAAGCACCTCAAGTTCTCCTCGGCCCGGGTGAAAATGCAGGAGTGCTTGATGTGGGAGACGGACTGGCTGTGGCTATCCGTATGGAAAGTCACAATCACCCCTCAGCTATAGAGCCAAAACAGGGCGCTGCCACTGGTGTAGGCGGCATTATCCGTGACATACTATCGGTAGGTGCCAGACCTATTGCCTTGATGGATCCACTGTTCTTCGGTGACCTCTCCGATAGTCACGTAAGAATGCTCTTTGACGGTGTAATCAATGGGATATCTTCATACGGTAATTCCGTAGGAGTTCCAACCGTTGGTGGCGAATTGACCTACTTACCCTGCTACGAACAGAACCCGCTGGTAAACGTAGTATGCGTAGGTGTAATAGAGAAGGACAAAATAGTACTGGGTAAGGCTTCTTACGAAGGTGGGCTTGCGGTACTACTTGGTTCGGCTACCGGACGCGATGGGATAGGAGGAGTTAGCGTACTCGCATCAGCTGGATTCAGCGATGACACAGGAGACAAGCGGCCAAGCGTACAGGTAGGAGACCCGTTTGAAGAGAAGCGTCTTATAGAGGCCTGCCTGGAGCTGAGTAACAGAGGACTTCTCAAGGGACTGCAAGATTTAGGTGGAGCGGGATTAAGCTGCGCAACCAGCGAGACTGCTGCTCGAGGAGGAACCACCATGGAGGTCGACATAGCCAAGGTTCCCTTAAGAGAGGAGATGATGAATCCTTTCGAGATACTCATCTCGGAGAGCCAGGAGAGGATGCTAGCTATAGTCGCTCCGGAAGACATTGATGAGGTAATGCATGTCTGCAAACATCATGAGGTGACTGCAAGCAACATAGGTAGGGTATACGCTCCATCCGCAGACGGAACCGGAAGGCTGATTATAAAAAATGGACTCACCGGTGAATCTATTGCCGATGTTCCGGCTGCCTCTCTGGCTGACGGTGCAATACTATATGACAGACCAATGAAAGCTCCATACCAGGATAGCAATTTCGAAGATGACCCAGATAGCATTGTCCCTCACGATGCCAGTCAAGACATACTTGCCATGATGACTAATGCATCATGGGTATATGAGCAGTACGATCATCAATTATGGTGTTCGACCATTATAAGACCAGGAGGTGATGCTGCACTACTCAGATTGGATATACCCAGAGCGTGGAATTCACCAAAAATACAACAAGCTGAGAATGGGACAGGCCGCTCGCAGATTACTTCTAAAGCCATCGGACTGTCGACAGATTCAAGACCACGCCTTTGCGCTCTGGACCCCTATGTAGGAGCAACTCATATCGTAGCTGAATCTGCATTAAATGTCGCCTGTGTGGGTGCACGCCCCTATGGCTTGGTCGATTGCTTGAACTTTGGCAATCCAGAGCACGAGGAAGTAATGTGGCAACTTTCCAGATCGGTAGATGGTATATCGGATGCCTGTCGAGCCCTGCAAGTTCCCGTAGTAGGTGGAAATGTCAGCCTGTACAATGAAAGTAGAGGGTATGATATCTACCCTACTCCCGTTGTAACCATGCTCGGGCTCAGGGAGCTGAATGGCAACAATGGCATACTTGAACGCTCTCATCTCATTGAGGGAGGAACAATCATACTACTTGGCACTGTCGACCCATCCTTGGGAGGATCTCGTTGGGCAGTCGATCTATATGGAAAGATGGGAGGCAGAGCACCAAAACTGGACCTCGAATTTCACGCTCGATTGGTCAAGTGGGTGGCATCGCTCGCTTCAGGACAACAGGAGTCCTCAGCAACTGCTATCCATGACGTTTCAGAGGGTGGATTGGGAGTAGCACTCGCCGAACTCGCAGTTTGGTCACAAATAGGAGTATCGGTAGATAGACTATGGAACCACGCTGAACTATTCAGCGAATCACCATCTCGCGTGATTGTCTGCACTCAGACCCCAGATATCCTCATAAAAGAAGCAGAAAGTGCTGGTGTCCCGGCTGAAGTATTAGGTATAGCGGGAGGAGAAAAATTCGTTATAAATGGCCTGGTCGATCTGGGACTTAAGGAAATGCTACACTCATGGAACA
>JAMCPC010000132.1 GCA_023379725.1 Actinomycetota bacterium | reverse complement strand
GGGAGTATTCCATTTTTCATGCGATCGGTAAAATCGGGTACTGATGCCACAAGAAAACGATTCGCACCATTGGGAAGCCCCCCATCCATCGGAGCGGTATTTGGAAACTCAGCTCCGTGGTTCCACAATAGTAGATATGCAAAATCAACATTATGAGGAGTAAAGGCGAATTCTATGGCGTTACCACCCCTGTGTTTTCCCGCTCCCCCTGTACCACGACTTGTTCTGCGAAAGAGATATAAGAGTGGGTAGTGTTGTTCGTTCTGTTCGACGTTTATGATTTGGGTATAGGGTATACCCGGAGCTCCTGCCATATCGACAGCGTCTCTTTCCAGTGTGGGTCCGTACGACTGTACAAGGCTGTCCAGAAGTAGTGTACCCCATAGCTTTCCGTTTTCATCCATACCCCCAAGGGTGTTACCCATAAAGTTTCCACCGTTTGCTCCGGCTCTTTCCTTCATGTTTTCTGACGCCAGTAACCAATTTGAGACCGCCTGTGATGCAGCCATGGCGGTGGTCACGGCACCCTCCGTAATTCCATCAGAGACGGCAGCGGGCCATGTGGGATTATTTACGGTTCCGGGCTGAGTCCATATTTCTATACATGAAGACACCCCGGCATTCCAAGGCATATTCAGTGCGGCCGACTCCATAAGTGACATTAGACATGCACTTCTCAGTCCACCATATCCGCAGTTGGCAAAGCCGCCAGATTGTTTTGAAGTACCCGAGAAGTCGAATATAAGCTTTTCTCCTGTATTGCGTAGAGTGCACTGCACTTCATAGATATCGTCTTGTAGTGACGGATCGGCACCACCTATTTCATTACGATCTATTCCACTAAACTGTCCTCTTGGGAGTGATTGTAATCTCTCACGAAATTGCCGCTTTGCGTCCTCCTGTATCTCGATCATTACCGAGCGGACCACCTCTGGAGAGTATGCAGAAACCAATGATTGCAATTCCTGAAGTGCTGCATGATTACCAGAGACCATAGAGCGCATGTCCAGAGCCACTATATCTGGCATCCGCGAATTACGCCGAAGCATCCTATCGATGTCACGACGCATTTTTCCATTCTCGACCAGTTTGACAGCGGGATATATATGAGGTTCTCCAAAGGCATCACGGGCATTGGGGCACAGACCACCAGGGTCTATCCCCCCCATGTCCAGTTGGTGAAGGGTGACCCCCACCCACGAGAATATTGCACCGTCCACGAATAGTGGTGCAATTACTGCACAGTCGGGCTGATGTACGGGCCCCATCCATGGATCGTTACATAAAATCATGTCCCCAGGCTCTATTTCGTCGCCAGCGGTCTCTATGGTTCTGGATATCAGTAGATCTGCAATACCAGAGTGCAGTGCTACGTACGGACCGAGATATACCGGAGAGCCGTCTTCGAGCGATATATAGGTACTCATGTCGTTGCCCTCGGCGGTTACGATGGTGCCAGATACTTTTTTCAAGGTTTCCGATACGGTTATCAATGCCCACCATAGTCGATGCCTCAGTACCTCATAGGTAGCAGGATCTACCTCCACGGGAGGGGTCTTATCGGTGTACTCTACCGTAAACTTCTCTACTGGGGGAAGGTCATTTACTGGCCTTCCGAATTCACGTACCAACATCTCAATTTGCTCCTTTCCGGCCCGTTTCTGGACTATCCATCTGCGAACTGCCAGAACTGCCACCAAGTGTTGCCCCTCCGTTTCTTTCATCAGCCCCACTGGTTTTTTTGAGATGGACATTGCGATACCCGTCATAGGTAGCTGAGAACCCAGGAGTAACCACCACCGTGGTACCGGACATCTCAAGAACAGCCGGCCCCACTACATGTGCTCCTGGTTGGAGCTTGTCACCGTCGTAAAATGGTGTAGTTTTTGTAATACCGTCTGAATCTCCAAAATAACACTCCCGTTCTCCCTTTATGGCATAACCAGGATCATCGCTTTCCAGCGGTAATGCATCTATTCTTCCTTTTGGTGTTTTTCCTCTGGCATGCACAAACTCGCTCATCAGATCACGTCCGGCTTCCTTGAAACCAGCATCTGGGCCATACAATTTGGCATAGCGTTCGTCAAATTTTTTAGTGACTTCATCTATGGTATTGGCATTGATTTCACCGGCTGGGAAATCTACCTCTACATCGGTCAACTGTAGGTGATAACGCATAGAGGCCATCCTGTCTATGTCAATTTGTGAGGTTGTGAACCCATCCTCTTCCAGGTCTGATACAGCCTCTTTTTCAAGAGCAAGGTACAGTGATCGGATGGTTTCGGGGTCCTCAGGTGGGAATGGCATAGCATTTGCAGCTGAGGCGACCCGAAGCACATCTGAATTGGCAATTCCAAATGCCGACATCACGGTAGCCAAGCCAGCCAGGGGAACAATAGCCTGTTTTGCACCGAGCTCTTCGGCAAGATTACATGCATGCAGGCCAGTGGCACCACCAAAGACGAATAGAGTGAAATCTGGGGGATTATACCCACGCTGTATAAGGTAAAAACGCATCAGGTCGACCATATGTGCATTTGCTATTCTATGTATGGCATAAGCGGCTTCATTGAGACTTATAGACAATGGTTTAGCTATTAAATTGTCGATTGCGTCCATGGAAGGCTTTGCCTGTATTGGCATCTTGCCTCCCAGGAAAAATTCTGGGTTGATATAGCCGAGTACGAGATTTGCATCTGTAACAGTTGGCTCGGTTCCTCCCCTTCCATAGCACACCGGTCCGGGATTGGCACCTGCGCTTTCTGGACCCACAGTAATCCTTCCATTGGCTACACGGGCTATTGAGCCCCCACCTGCTCCGATGGAGGCGACATCGACCATTGGGGCGGCTACCACATGCCTTTCATGAAACGATCGCGTTGTATAGCGTGGACGTCCATTGGCTACGACACTCACATCAAAAGAGGTGCCTCCCATATCCGCTGTGATTACCTCAGTTTCACCCAAAAGTGATGCAATCTGTATTGCTGCTGCTACTCCACCGACCGGCCCTGAATGGAGGACGCTTACCGCTCTGGAAGTAGCCTTTTTCTCAGGCGTTAAGCCGCCGGATGCCTGCATTATTAAAAGTCTCTTGTTAAGACCGGTATCTTTTAGTGTGCGTGCCAGGTTGGTTGTGTAGTGTTCCAGCTCCGGCCTTACATAAGAACTGATTACCGTGGTAGAGAAGCGTTCATATTCGCCCAGGATCTTCAGAGTAGACGAACTTGTGGTTACGGTCATTTTCGGCCACCTCTCAAGTATCAGGGAAGCTGCCTTCTCCTCGTTTTCCTGGTTTACGTGCGACCACAGGAAGCATATAGCTATAGTCTCGCATCCATAAGTGGTTATAAGCTGATCGGCAGCCTCCAAAACTTCCTCTTCCGCCAAGGGAGCCAGTATTTTACCGTATCTGTCCGTTCGTTCAGTTACCCCAATAATGTTTTTTGGTGCCACTATTTCAAAGGGTCGTTCGTTGGTCGATTTGTGGTACCAATCCTCGACTGGCAGTCCCTGACAGAAGGCACTTCCTCTCATTATCCCAAGCGTCTCTTCAAAGCCCTTTGTGGTTATTACTCCTACTTTGGCACCGCGGCGCGATACTAATACATTAGTGGCTACCGTACAGCCGTGTGCAAAGACTTTGGTGTTTTCAAGCATGCTGGGTAGTGTGGTACCCAGTGCTGCTGCCGCTTCGCTTAGGGCATTAATTAGCCCTTTATCGAACTCGGGAGGAGTAGATGATGATTTGGCTTGAACTACCCTGCCATTGGCATCAAGCACCACCACGTCTGTAAAGGTGCCCCCTATATCTGACCCTATATAATATTCATTTGTTACCGATTGATCTGTTGTTTCCACTACCTTCTCCTCTTTGTACATACTTCACTGATTCCCTGTACTACCTCATCAAGTCGTGTGCCGCTTGGGAATACGGCAGCTATTCCCATTTCCCTCAAAACGGGAACGTCAGGCGGGTGGATCAACCCACCAATTACGACAGGTATATCACCAGCCCCCACCTCTTTTAGCGCATCCAATACTTTCTTACTCAGAGACAGATGAGCTCCTGATAGTATAGACAGCCCGACTACGTCTACGTCTTCCTGAACAGCGGCATTGGCGATTGTTGTCGGTGTCTGTCTGATGCCCGTATAGATGACCTCGAAGCCGGCGTCTCTGAGTACCAGGGCGACAAGTCGAGCACCCCTGTCATGCCCATCCAGTCCCGGCTTTGCCACCAGTATTCTGCCGGTAGTCATCGACCCTTCTGTTCCTTCCAGTGTTGTGCCTGTCGTGATGGTTGTTGTACTGGTCATGAGTGTTCCTTTCCTAGTGTTCTACTATGTCGCTGGTTCTGACCATTCGCCAAACTCCTCTTTGAATACCGCTGAGATCTCTCCTACGGTGGCATAAGCCTTTACAGCTTCTATGAGTATTGGCATCAAGTTTGTATTTGGGTTTTGAGCCTGCTTCCTGAGCTTTGCCAATACCTCATTTACGTCGCGTTCGTTTCGTTCTCTTCTTATTGAATTGAGTCGTTCAAGTTGCCTGGATACCGACTGTGGGTCTACCTTGAATATCTCTATATCGGGTTCGGATTGTTGGTTTTCGACGTACGCGTTCTTTCCGACGATTTTTAACAGCCCCTCTTCGGCCTGGCGCTGAAGCTTCACTATATTTGGATCCATGCGTGATCTTAGCCATCCAGATGATACGGCATGTAATGCACCACCTTCGTTCTCGACCTCTTTTAGATAATGCCTTATTTTCTCCTCCATTTGGTCGGTGAGCCACTCCATATAATAAGAGCCACCCAATGGGTCGGCTACATCGGCGCACCCACTTTCTTCATAGATAATTTGCTGTGTGCGCAGTCCCAGCTTTGAGGCTTCCTCGGTAGGGATGGCATACGCCTCGTCATAGGACGCGAGAAGTATACCCTGTACGCCACCGAGCACCAAGGCCAGACAACCGAGTGTACCTCTTATGACGTTGGTAAGAGGCTCTTCGGCAATGAAACCGCTTCCACCAGATGATCCGGTAATCCGTAGTCCCATAGAGGACTTTTTGTTCGGTGAATACCTGCTTTTAACGGTATCGGCCCACACCCTGCGTGCAGCTCTAATTTTTGCTGCTTCTTCAAATACACGAAAAGAGGCTCCAAAGAATATGGTCAGACGAGGGGCTACTTCGTCGACGCTGAGACCTCTCGCCATTGCACTTTCTGCGTATGCCAGCGAGAACGCCAGACCGTAGCCTCCCTCCTGTGCGGTGGATGCCCCCGTTTCTCGCATATAGACAGGCTGGACATTCAGTGGATTGAATCTTGGCATGTTTCTGCATGCGTATTCAATTAGGTCTGTAGCGAGGCGCATAGAGTGTTCCGGGGGATATATCCAAGTCCCTCTGGAACAGTAGACCGAGAGTATGTCGTTTGTAATAGTACCCATGATGTCTGAGGCCTGAATACCCTGTTTTTCAGCTACAGCTATGAGCATTGCTATTACAATCGGTGCGATACCTACGGTATTGAAAGAGGCAGGCGTAGTAGCTAGGTCTATGCCATCAAAAAGGATCTCAAAATCTCTCAGTGTATCGATAGCGCAACCCAACCGCCCGACTTCATCCTCTGCCATTGGATCGTCGGAGTCCAGACCGAGATGTGAAGGAAGATCGAATGCCAGATTTACGCTCCACTGTCCTGAGGCGAGGAGCCGCTTCCAGCGGGCATTGGTATCATCAGCTGTTCCAAATCCTGAGTACTGGTTCATAAGCCATGGCCTGCGCCTGTACATAGCAGGGTAACTTCCTCTTGCAAAGGGGAACTCCCCAGGAAAACCGAGCTTATCGAGGTAGTTGTAACCCGGTAGATCTGCCGGCGTGTATATGAGGTCAAGTGGGATATCATCAAGAAGGGTATATGCCTCCCTGACCCCGCTAAAATCTCTTGAGGTAAGCCACTCCTGTCTGGCTTTGGCTATATCTTCTAAAGTTTGGCTGGGGATATCTCCCTCTGGTGTATTGGCTGTATCAGTGCTGTCTGTCATGAGCTTCTCCGTTCATCTCGTTTTCTTATTTAGTTCTATCTTGCCTGCTTGTATAGTTTTTACTCACTTTGTCTGGAGTATCTTTGTGTCATGCTGTTGGCTACATGCATTCAATGTATTCATGCATCCTCCAAGGTCTCATTCCATTGCTCAAGATGCCTTGCCACGAGCATTCTTTGTATTTGGTTTGTGCCCTCATAGATTTGAAGCAGCTTGGCTTCACGCATCATCCTCTCCAGCGGAAATGACTTGGTATATCCTGCCCCTCCGAGCACCTGGACGGCATCGGTAGTCACCTCCATTGCCGTATCTGTCGAGAGAAGTTTTGCCATTGAGGCAAAGCCTGCTCCTCGCTCTGGGTTATTGGCGTATATTGCTGCAGCTTCGTAGAGAAGCGCCCGTGATGCTTCTACCTTTGTAAGCATGTCTGCAAGCATGAAGGATATGCCTTGAAACTTCATTATTGGACGCCCAAACTGTTTTCTTTCTGTGGCGTACCGGGCGGCAACTCCGGTTGCCTCTGCCGCTATGCCTACTCCCACTGCCGATACGATGAGACGACCTTTGCTCATAGAATGTATGAAACCTACTGGCAGTGAACCTTCGCCCAAGAGGCTGTCACTTGATACAAATGCACCGTCTATAGCTACTTCGCAGGCATGAAGTGCTGCACCTGCCATTTTGGGGTAGACGGTCGTTACTTCTATTCCGGGAGTGCCCTGCTCTATTAGAAATGCCCCAAATCCATCTACGCCGCCATCTCCCAAGCGGCAGAGCATGAGGATTACGTCGGCAATATCTGCATTGGTGATGAATCGCTTGGTACCGTCTATCCTCCATCCCCCATCGCGTTTGATTGCAGTAGTCTGTAGCGACAGTGCGTCCGATCCCGCTTCGGGCTCTGTAAGGGCTATGGCGGGTATGCACTCTCCGTTTACTATTGGCTTTACCCATCTTTCTATCTGTTCAGGAGTGCCTCCCTCTATGATCGTTTCAGCTATCATGGTTGCAACTCCTACCCTTGGCGCAAAACTTCCACTGGAACGCCCGAGTTCTTCAGCGGCGAGACAGGCTGCAATTAGGTCACCGCCTGATCCTCCGTAGGTTTCCGGTACGGTGAGACCGAGGAGACCCTGATTGCCGAGTAGCTGGTAAAGATCTCGGGGAAAATCGCTCTGTTCGTCTATGCTCGCTGCTCTTGGGGCTACCTTGTCGCGAGCGAACCTGCGAACCGACCTTTTGAATTCAAGTTGCTCTTCTGTCAGTAAAAATGTCATTGTCATTCCCTGTATCCTGCACACATACTCTGTAAACGCCTTGTTGACAACCTAAGCCGCGCCTTCCATACCTCCCCCACCTGCACACATACTCTGTAAACGCCTTGTTGACAACCTAATCAATTAACCATCTTTCAGTCTGTACTTTTTTGTTGCAGTCTGCAAGGGACTTTTGTCATATTTTGTAAATTTGTCTGGTTTGGGGCTATTAAATTGGATTAAACTGGCTTATAATCACTAATTGACATATCAGTCAGTAACGATTGTCAGTAACAATTAGAGGTAGGCCAGGAGGCCAGGCAGGAGTTGGGAGCCAGGAGGCCAGCCAGGAGTTAGGAGGTAGAAGCATTGGAAGTGAAAGCAATTGACATACACGTACACCCACCGGTTACAGAGATGAACGCGGCGGGAGGGGACTTGGCACTGGCAGCTGCTCGAAGTTTTGGCATTCAAATAGATGAGCCAATTTCTATGCCACTGGAGGCAATAGCACAAGACTATGAGTCCCAGGGCATAATGGCGGTTCTTCTTGCCTGGGATGCAGAAACAGGCACCGGCAATCCCAGGTATTCCAATGATGATGTCGCTTCTGCTGTTGCCAAGTACCCGGACATTTTTGTAGGATTTGCAAGCGTAGATCCCTGGAAGGGCAAGATGGCAATTTCAGAGGCAAAGAGGGCAATTAATGAACTTGGGTTGAAGGGATTTAAGTTTCAGCAGTGCGCTCAGGCCTTTCGTCCCAACGATCACCAATTCTATCCTTTATGGGAAACCATTGCCGATCTGGGTGTTCCTGCCCTTTTCCACATGGGAACCACTGGTTTTGGTGCAGGAACCAGGGGGGGCATGGGAATAAAACTGGATTATGCTCGTCCAATCTATGTAGACGATGTTGCCGCCGACTTTCCTGAAATGGATATTATACTTGCTCATCCGGGCTGGCCATGGGAATCTGAGACCCTTGCGGTGGCCACACATAAAGCAAATTGTTATATCGATCTGTCAGGATGGAGTCCAAAGAGATTTAGTAGGGAATTGGTGAGGGCGCTTAATAGAGAGCTTCAAAATAGAGCACTGTTTGGTACCGACTATCCAATGATTCACCCCAGTAAATGGTTTGAATCATTTGATACCCTGGAGATTTTGCCCGAGACCAGGCAGAAGGTAATTCTGGACAACGCCCGACAGCTATTGGGGATATGATGAGCACCCCGCGTAAGAGGCGTACCACCAATCTGTTGCATTCAAATGGGGTCGATGCGAATGAAAGCCAGCTAACGATCGACGACTATCAAATCGGCTACTATCAATTTGTCATATTTGCAGGGAGCCGGTAGAGGATGAATTACGTATCACGACTGGAATCTGCCGCCGCCAATGTTCCAGACCGTACAGCGATTATTTGGGATAATCCAGATGGGCCGATCGAAGAACTAACCTTTGCATCTCTTATAGAAAACGTAAACCGTATGGCCAATGCACTTAAGCATGCGGGAATAAAACCAGGTGATCGTGTAGCGATAATGCTAAACAATAGGCCTGAGTTTCCAATTAGCTACTACGCCTGTGGAAAGGTGGGCGCTACTGCCGTCTTGGTAAATACTCTGCTAAAGGGGCCTGAGATTGAGTACATATTAAGAGATTCATCGTGCAGGCTTCTTGTGACCAATGCCAAGGGTTTTGCTGAGGCCTATACGGTACTGAGTTCCCTGGACAGCTTTGATCGGGCTATATCCGTAGAGCCAGTGGACGGAGCACTTTACTTTCAAGATTTGATTTCTGTGGAGTCGTCTGAAGCAGAGATGTACGAAGCTGATTGGGACGACGTACCCGAGGTGAAATATACTTCAGGAACTACAGGCTATCCAAAGGGAGTAATGCATACACATAGAAATATCATTACTTTCGTAGATGCTTTGCATGAAGTATTTCCCAGCCAGGATGACGACAAGGTGCTTTGCTTTATGCCCTTGTATCATGGTTTTGGAGACATGACCATGATGCATCCAACTCTGTTTGGAGAGGGGACGCTTATATTACAGGATCCCTTTGATCCCCATAGAGTGCTCAGTGCTATACAGAAGTATCATGCAACGATAATGGGTGCAGTTCCTGCTGTTTTTTGGGTGTTGCTGAATACTCCCGGGGTAGATGATTACGACGTAGCATCGCTTCGCTTTGTTATGTCCGGTGGTCAGTCTATTCCTCTGGAAACTATCACCGAGTTCGAGGAACGCTTTGGTTGTACTGTTTATGAAGGATATGGGCTTACAGAGTCTACCGCAGGTACATCCAGTGGATTACCGGATATGCCCAGAAAAATTGGTTCTGTTGGCTTGCCTTTGCCTGGGGTGGAGATCATGATCGTCGATTCTTCTGGGCGGAAGCTCGGAGCATCAGAGCGTGGAGAGATACTCATTCGCTCAGCCCTGAATATGAAAGGATATCTTGGAAAACCAAAAGAGACAGCGGAGGTTCTAACGGCTGATGGTTGGCTGCATACCGGAGACGTGGGGTACCTGGATGAGGATGGCTATCTGTTTATAGTAGATCGCTTAAAGGACATGATTATCATGACTGGCGAAAATATATATCCTTCAGAGATTGAAAACGTGATAGCTCAACATCCTGCCATAGCGCAGGTAGCGGTGGTAGGTGCGACTGACCCACGTAGAGGTCAGGTTCCAAAGGCTGTGATATCTTTGCGGCCAGGTATGCAACTCGGTGAAGATGAATTGATTAAATGGTGTTCTGAACGGATGGCTCCTTTCAAGGTGCCGAGAATAGTGGAAGTGCGAGATGCGTTACCATTGACTCCTTCTGGAAAGGTATCCAAAAAAGAACTTTAATCGGCCGATCTACAGTAGTGGCTATTTTGGTTGCGTTACCGGTAGTATTGTATCGTTAGTATTGGTATAAAAGACTATTGGTCTGTCGTTGGTCTGTCCTGTAAATAGCGTGACATCATCTGGCTGGCGGAAACTAATGGTTTTTGCAAGACAAATCATAGCTGCAACTACTTGTGATTGCTCAGTGAGTGTAAGCTCTCAATTTAGTCCGTGGGGAAAGGAGGGGACTGACATGCGTCATTGCTGCTGTCTGACATAAGATGTAGCCATGGCTGCTTTAGTTCGATTGGGTATTCAGGTACCCAATTTTTCTTTTACTGACCAGACTGTTGGTGGATCTGATTCCGGTACCAGCGAACAGGGTGATTTGTTTGAAGACTTGGTAACTGTAGCAAAGACTGCAGAGAGGGTAGGATTTGATTCGTTTTTTGTGATGGATCATTATCGCCAGATCCCAATGGTGGACACAGCAACCAAACCCATGCCAGAGGCATATACCTTACTGGGCGGAGTGGCTGCACGTACGTCTACTATCCGTATAGGGACACTGGTTTCCGGGGTTACATACAGAAATCCTGCCATTTTGGCAAAGATTGTAACTACGTTGGACGTAATATCTTCAGGAAGAGCTATTTTGGGAATAGGGGCGGCGTGGCATGATGTGGAACATACCAGCTACGGAGTCGACTTCCCTTCTGTGGCTGAGCGTTTGGACATGCTTGAAGAGGCGGTACAGATTTGCAG
>JAMCPC010000131.1 GCA_023379725.1 Actinomycetota bacterium | reverse complement strand
TATCTCTTGGTGACCATGCTGAGATACTTGCTCCTTTGGAGGTACGGGAGGGTATGGTTGCAAGAATTGAATCCATTATTCAAGACAGTCCCTCACCAGATACGCTTGGGAGGAAGGGGTAATGAGTCCTAGGAATAAATCAGGTCCTAAATTGACTCGGTTGATTTCAATGCTGATGCTTTTAGCTGCCAAGGGGACCATGTCTCTAGATGACCTTGCTCAGAGATTCCATGTAAATACTGATGAACTCATCTCAGACCTGGAACTGGCTGCATGCTGTGGCATACCTCCATATACTCCTGATTCCCTATTGGAGATAGTCGTGGACGGAGATATCGTCTACGTGACTCCCGGGCAGGAACTTATTAGAAAACGTCGTGTAAGCGTGAGGGATGCGCTTGAGTTTATTCTGGCAGCAAGAGTAATGCAGGAATTACCGGGCTTGGAGGACAACGATATTATAGCCAGCGTAGTGGACAAGCTGGAGAAAGCCGGTAATATGGCAGCTATTAAAGCACATCTGGAGCAACCGCCTGAATCTATTGAAACTGTCAGGCAGGCGCTGGATAGAGGTTTGCAACTTGAGATCTATTATTATTCGTTGTCCAGAGATGCAATGTCGAGGCGTGTGGTCGATCCTGTATCGCTCTCTTCGATTGGTGGACAGTGGTATCTGGATACATACTGCCACTTGGCAAACGCTCCCAGGCGGTTTAGAGTCTCAAGAATTCATGAGGCAATTATTCTGGATACCAAGGTGTGCAATGGGCTTCACAGCCTTGAACCCTCAAAACCGTTCTCGACTGCCAGCACTTTTGTAGGGTTCTCTCCTGAGGCAACGGTTGTCACTTTGAAGATAGATGCGAAAGTGATGCCAATTGTCGAGGCATTGCCATTGGAGTCTATAGAACAAGATGGCGATGGCGCTATTGTAACTATGCACTCAAGCGGCAAGGTGTTTCTGGAAAGGTTGTTGATGCAGTTGGCCGGTTACGGAGAGTTACTGGATCCACCGGAATTAGCTACCCTTGGGAGGGAATGTGCGGTTCGTACACTGAAACGTTATATCATGAAATAACATAGAAATACATTATATGCTATGATGCATCCTGGAGGTGTCAGGGTGCTACGTATTTCAAAACTCAGTCATGGAAGAGCTGATTATTACCTACTTCCCACGGGAGTGCTGGGGAATAGACAGATCGAGCCAGCCGGTCAGTGGATGGGGCAAGGCTCATCTCTCCTGAAACTGCAAGGAGATGTGGATAAGGAGAGATGGTATTCAGTGTTAGCGGGCGTAGATCCGATGACAGGTGATGTACTATCGGCCAGTCAGGGTAGAGTCAAAGTATCCGGATTCGATCTGACCTTTTGCGCGCCAAAATCGGTCAGTCTGTTGGCAGGCGTAGGTGAGAAGGAGGTTTCACTTGCCACCGTAGCAAGCCATGATCGTGCTGTATCTACAGCGTTGGATTACCTTGAATGTCATGGTATGGCAGTCAGACGTACCTCTGCTGTCCACGAGAAGTTGATACTGCCAGTAGAGGGTATAGTAGGAGCCAATTTTCTTCACCGCACAACACGGTCGCTCGATCCACACCTGCATACACATAGCGTGGTGGCCAATTTGGGGTCAGATTTGGAGAATAGCTGGTCTGCTCTCGATGGGCGTGGTCTCTATGCCCATAGGGCTGCCGCAGATGCTCTATACCATGCAGTTCTGCGCTATGAGCTCGGAAGCCGGCTCGGCGTAGAATGGGAGCAACCGGTAAACGGTAGGGCAGATATAAAAGGCATTCCGAGAGAGGTGATACTGGAGTTCTCGACCCGTACAGCACAGATTACAGCGTATCTCGAGACTAGAGGAATCGATGCCTCTAGCCGTGCCAATTATATTGCCGGAGCGGCTACTCGCCCTGAAAAAGACTTGAATATATCTGTAGATGATCTGATTGGTCAATGGCGTGATCGTGCCATGAGCATGGGAATGGGGCCAGCACAGTTAGATCAGGTAATCGGAATAGGCCATATGGACAAAGCAGAATATAGCGATACGATAATACAGAGTTGCGATAAGGTCTTGGAAAGTCTTGCAGAAAAAGATGGCTCGATTTGCCGCAGGGATCTTTTACGAGCGTGGAGTGCGGTCCTTGTCGCCGGTGCTCCTGGTGATGAGATAAATAAAGTGGTAGATTCGGTCATTGGATTTGCGGCCACCGGCAACGATGCCCGAAAGGGGCTGGGTATAGGAGTACGGGAAGAGAGGGTAGAAGTACTCGCTATTGAATCGGCAATCATGGCCAGAATGGAAATCTCCAGAGTGGAGAACTCCAGAGAGGCATCCAGGGGAAGCGCTCTACAGTCGAATAACGTGGGTACCCAAGGTATCGAGAGAGCCAGCTCCAGAGAGGCATCCAGGGGAGGCGCTCTACAGGGTTTGCTGGACAGGATAGGCCCACGACCGGAAGATGAGCATCGCTTGGCAATATGGTCGGAGACTTATAGGGATATTTGTCGCTACAGCGAACGAGCATTAGAGGCAGGAAGTTCCCTACGGCAGCGAGTAGAGGCCAATGACATTGAGCGGTTGATTAGTCAGACCAGATTGCAGCTTCAGCTTGGTCACGAAGATTACCAGATGGAACATGGCATTGGATTCTGACCGGCCGGTAGTATATCACCCACCCCCGACCAGAGGCCCAGCATCTCCGGTACCCTGCCTGATGCCCTATTATCTACCCCCGACCAGAGGTCCAGCATCTCTGGCACCCTGCCTGATGCCTTGACCTGCCCTTCTGGATAGCTGTTCGGGGTTGTAAAGAAGCCAGTAAGCATTGCGGGCGTGTCTGCGGGCACGTTGTCTGCATATTTCAGCCAGTTCTTCTGCGTCGTTGGATTCATTCTCATGCACGAACACCTCCAAGACATGAGTATTGGTGAGCAATTGAGCCAGCATGATTGCCTGGCTGGCTTCGTGTGCACATACCTGGTCTATTGGTGCGCTTCCAGCCATGCCTATTGCTATTACTATGGCACAACCATCAATCTCAATCATCCGCTTGCACTCTACGCCCAAGTCTTTGAAGCCCGGAACCGTCCTGTAGAGAAGCTGGAATTTTGTGCCATATCCTTCGCATGATTCCAACTCGTCAATTGCTTCTTTGCCCATGTCTACTCTGGCAAACATGGTATCTACAATGCCTATTAGGTCCACTCTATACGCTCAATTTCTCACGATAGCCGGAGAATGACGGAAGAACTGCTCTATGTCGTGTTCGTATATATAGGACTGGGGTTCGTTGCCTATGTTCTTTTTCAGACGTACTGCCTTGATAAAGCTTCTTACCGTGCCAGCCGTCGTATGCTGTAGCTCAAAGCCGGTTCGCTTGATTCTAGTAGTGTCTATTCCGCGACCGTAACGCAGGAGGGGTTCCATCTCGGGCGTAAAATTGATCAACCCTAATCGCACAAGTAACGAAGCTACGTTCATTGTACCGTAGGCAGGTATAGGCGCAATTCTTGCTCCACATATATTTATTACCTCGCTCCACGGGATCTTCTCGTCTCCTGCCAAGTTGTAGAGGCCAGGTATTCTCTTCCGAGTCAGATGCAGCAGGCAGTCTACTACATCCTGTTCATGTACAAACTGCATGAGGGGATCGAAACCTACTATGACAGGTGCGAGCGTCCTTGCCAGATTCGCGCTTGTCGGCGTGGTGATCTCGCTGCCGAGTACGTTTGCGCATCTTACCATGCTGACTACCGTGGCCGGATTGTCCTCGGCAAAATCTTTGACCAGTTGCTCGACATCAAGTAGCGAGCGCTCCAGCCTTGAGCGAGCAGGCTTCGAGCGTGGAGTCTCCTCTCTGAACCATGTAGGATCATTTTCGGTGGCGCCGTATACGTTAGACGATGACTTCACCACCACCTGGCGTACCATACTGCCCCGCTGTCCGGCTGCTGCAAGCAGGTTCATTGTACCTATTACGTTGGTTTCATGCAGTGACCGGGAACTGACTTCCGAGGTGTTGGTTACTACGAATGTATGGATAATAGTATCTACATGGGTAGCTTTGACTATCCTGGAGAGGATTGAATATGCCTGATCTGATCGGACGAATTCTGCCCTTTCCAATGCTACTTGCGGTTCTTTTGTCCCCATGCCCAATATGACATCGAAGTCAGGATCCTGCTCCAGTGTCTGAGCAATCCTTCCTCCCCAGAACTTATCTACTCCGGTGATGAGAACCCTTCTACCCATTAAGGATACTCTTCCTGTCTCTCAGCATATCGTAGAGCGTTTCTTGTATGAGGGTACGTACCTGCTCAGCTTCTTCCATTACGAAGCTCTTTGAGTAGCGATCCTGTCCGGGTTCTACGTCGTAGTAGATAGGATCGAGTACCTTTATTTTGAACTTCACGGGGAAGTACAAGAACCATCCCAACGGACCGAGCAATGGGCCGAATGCAAGCATGTTGCCCGTTATAGGAAAATATGGCAGGTTTAGCATAGAGGCAATTCCGGGCACCCTGTAGAGTATCGGCATCGCCTCCTCAGCGCCGACCACGGCCAAGGGGATAATAGGTGCTCCGGCCCTCATGGCTATCTCCACGAAACCGCCCCTACCAAAACGGCGTAAGCGGTATCGATCTGAAAAGGATTTTGATGTGGCTTTTGTTCCTTCAGGAAAGACCAGAGCCAGTTGTTGGTTGTCTCGCATGATGCGTAGAGCGTTGTCTGGATGGGCAGTCACTCCACCCATACGTGACCACATGACGTTTACGATTGGAATTGTGCGGAACCAGTAGTCAGCCAGGCCGTAGACAGGGCGTCCGAGTTCCTTCTCTACTCCGTGCATTATTATAGGTGCATCGGGAGGTATCGCTCCGGCATGGTTGGCAACGAGTAGCGCTCCGCCTTCTTTGGGGATCTTTTCCAGCCCTTCCCACTCTACCCTGAACCAGTGATTATAGAAGGGGTCCATAAGCTGGCGAGTGATTTCCCGCATATGCTCGGATCGCCCCCACTCATCGACATCTCCCAATCTATCCTTGTCGCAAGCCGGTTCCTCCTCGACTTGATCGTACTCCTTGTCGGAAAAAGGTGGTACCGGGACAAGACTCGTAGCGATATTGTTGGAGTCCACCTGGATAGTGCTGTCTGCATCTATATGGCTCTCCGCACGGCTGTCTGCATCTATATGGCTGTCTGTACGCCCGCCATAGCGTTCGCTATCATGCTTGCCGATAAGGGGAATCTCATTGGCGGCATCAAATGACGACCCTTGAGGCTGTCGCCCTGATCGCTGTGTTCTACTGCTAACTGAACTATTGGTTTCCTTGCTTGGTGTCTTATTCGTGACCACGTAAAGATGTTATCGCTTTTTTTGGATGGCTGCATCATCAAGCCTCATGGTCACTAAGCTGAGCTACATGGATCCCATAAGCGTGCTCTGCGGTGGATTGACATCGGTTTGGCGAGTAATATGATGTAGTGAGTTGTAGTCTGACTGTGAAAAGTAGTGGGGATTGACCGAGGGACGCGGTACGGTACGAAGTAGCATGCCGCTGATTGCGCTTGGTCTACTGGTCATACTGCTTAGCTCGTGCAGTAGTGGACGTATGGCACCTGCAAATGCCAATAAAGCACCCTTCGATCCTGTTACTGGCCTTGCTGACTATGTAAATACGTCAATCGGGGCAGGGTCAGGTGGAAATATCGTTGGTGATGTGAGCACCTTTCCTGGAGCTGACGTACCCTTCGGCATGGTGCAGTGGAGCCCTGATACAGTGAACCCGAACCCTCTCCAGCCTGTTGCAGGCGGATATTTGTACCAGGCTCATA
>JAMCPC010000130.1:12358-21044 GCA_023379725.1 Actinomycetota bacterium | reverse complement strand
GCCACTAGCGCATTCAGTGATGGTATTGCAGCTATCATCCCGGTCGATCTTTATGTCCCTGGCAATCCTCCAAGCCCTTTAGCTGTTCTCAGGGGGATACTCGTAGCTATGGGTGTAGTCCCTCTCTGCCACCTGGATGTCTCGTTGCACAATAATTCTTCTGGTTATTCCGATATAGCCGCTGGTCTACCTGCTGGAGAGAATGACCCTTTCCAGGGCGGGTATACCGATAGGCGGGATGGCAGTCTATGATTGCAGTATGTTTAACGGCAGGATTGTCCGTCCTGTTGGCAGGATTACTTGCCGGCCTTCTCCTGTCGCCAGGTACGAGCAGGCTACGTACTATACCCTACCTGCTGGCATCTGCTGGTAGTGCGCTCTTCGGGATCGCTGGGGGATTGGAGCTATCCGGTTCCGGTAGTTACCTGCTTCACCTTCACGTAGTTGGGCTGGAACTTGGGCATCCCGCCGGCTTGCTAGACCATCTATCAGCTCTTTTCTTGTTGATTACCTGCCCTGTTGCTACTATGGTCTCCCTTGTCGCTACCGGCTCATCCAATGAGCATTCCAGACTTGCTCCGATCTCGTTCAACCTACTTATTTTGGCTGTAGTGGGTGTCATCCTTTCTGCCAATGCGTTCGATTTTGTATTCTCTTGGGAACTTGTAACGGTAGGAGTCTCCCTGCTTGCATTGGCCCAACGTAAGGATATCAGAGGCATGCGCTCATCTTGGCTGGCTGCCGTAACAGGTAAGGGTAGCGGTGCCATGCTCCTACTTGGCGTGTTGTTGTTATCGATCCATAGCGGTTCGCTGGCAATGGCGAGCTTTGGTTTTGGCCTTGGAAGTGGTAGTATCGTCAAAGCGATTGCCTGGATACTCTGTGGCGGAGCCTTTGCGATGAAGATGGGTATCGTGCCATTCCAGCCATGGATACCTGCTGCATACCCGCAGGCATCTGCCCCCGCCAGAGCGCTTATGGCGGGTGTGGCTATAAACGTCGGAGTATATGGTCTGTGGCGTTTTCTAGATATCTTGGGTGCACCACCGATTCCCGTAGTGGCAGCTGTCCTTATTCTGGGTGGTATCACTGCACTTGCAGGAATAGCTTTTGCCTCAGTAGAGCGCGATCTGGCTCGGTTTATTTCGTGGTCAAGCGTGGAGAATGCAGGTATTATTTTTACGGCATTTGGAGTTGCCTGCGCTGGAGAGGTAGAGGGTTCGCATATTGTCGTTGCAGCTGGGCTGGTTGCAGCAACATTGCAGTGTATTGCTCATACGTTTGGTAAGTCGCTCTTGTTTGGATCCGCATCACGTATTGAATTTGCCGGTAATTCTACCGATCTGGATACACTGAGTTCGGCTGC
The DNA here is from genome assembly GCA_023379725.1 of Actinomycetota bacterium. Classification (GTDB taxonomy): domain Bacteria; phylum Actinomycetota; class Acidimicrobiia; order Acidimicrobiales; family JAMCPL01; genus JAMCPL01. The sequence continues at coordinate 19,678 of JAMCPC010000130.1, read as the reverse complement.
GAGGAAGGTTCCGATTGCGCGCCTTTTCTTTATAATAGGCTGCTTGAGTCTGGCAGGTATGCCTCCACTGGCTGGTTTTGTTTCAGAGTGGTTTGTCATGGAGAGTCTGGCCCAACTCTTCCGGCTACATGGCCTTGTGATTCCACTGTCGATGAGTTTTGCAGGAGCACTTGTAGCTTTGACGGCAGGGATAGCAGGATTTGCGTTTGTCAGACTACTGGGTATCTCAGTTGCAGGCGGTAGAAGCCATGCTCAGTGGTTGAGATCGCGTACTGATAGAGTACAGATGAATATTGCAGGTGTATTTTCCGGATTCGGAGTGGGGGTATTGGCCGCCGGGCTGGTGGTACTTGCTATAGTGACTCCACTTGAGATAAGAGTCATCGCCTCCGGTTTGTCGGGCATTATTCCGAAATCGTATATCTTGGCCAGTTTGCCTTCTCCATTCGTAGTGGAGCCTGCTGCTGCCGGATACTCTGTACTGTCACCCAGTTGGTTGTGGTTGGCGTTTGGTGTCATGATTGCACTGGTGTTGCTCTTTACTTTTATAATGTCCGGTGGAAGGTATCTTCATGCAAGGGTAGTAGAACCCTGGCAATCTGGAGCCCGACATGGGAATATTACCAGTAGGGATCCGGGATCGGAGGTATCTGTTGCTAGTTACCCTGCCAGTGACTACCCTGCCAGTGACTATAGTTCAGATGGATATACTGCCAGTGGCTACGCAAATATTATGAAGTCGGTACTTGCCCTCGTACTTAGAAGCGAGAAGTCCGTCCAGGGAGAAGAACGGCAAATGCGTTACATGCACGAGGTAAGGGATCCTGTTGTGACTTATATATACCGCCCATCAGGAAGGCTGATATTACGTACAGCGCGAGCAGTTAGCCGTCTGCAATCCGGTAAGCTCAATGCGTATATAATCTATATGTTCCTGGTGCTTGTTGCCTTACTGGCAGTGATCAGGTTCATTCACTGATCCTCTTCGTGAGTGAGTGTGTACTACGATTATCTACGGCTGTTATTAGGCATCTATTTATTGAGCTTTTGCTCAAGGGTATCAAGCTGTTCAGCCAGCTCTGTGGGCAACCGATCTCCAAACTGTGCGTAGTGCTCGCGAATTAGTGCCAGCTCGTCAATCCATGCTGCTCTATCTACATCAGAGAGTTTGTTCATCGTTTCCTGTGTGATGTCAATACCATTGAGATCAATTGCTCCATCTCCTGGGACATAGCCTATAGCTGTCTCTGTTGCATTGCCGACTCCCTCTATTCGTTCAGTAATCCACTTGAGAACCCTTGAGTTCTCTCCATATCCTGGCCACATGAAATGACCTTCAGAGTCTTTGCGGAACCAGTTTACATAGAAGATCTTAGGGAGTTTGTCTGGATCAGTACTACTTCCAATGTCCAGCCAGTGAGCGAAGTAGTCAGCCATGTTGTAACCACAGAATGGCAACATAGCAAAGGGATCTCTCCTTACTTTGCCTACTTCTCCCGTAGCGGCAGCTGTTGTCTCTGATGCCATCGCTGATCCAATGAATACACCATGCTTCCAGTTGAATGATTGGGTAATAAGAGGTACGGTGGAAGCGCGCCTTCCTCCAAAGAGTATTGCTGAGATCGGGACACCCTTTGGATCCAGCCATTCGGGTGCACATACGGGGTTGTTGTCTGCACGTACTGTAAAGCGGGCGTTGGGATGTGCAGCTGGGGTGCCTTTGGCCGGCGTCCAATCCTCTTCCTTCCAATCGGTGAGGTGGGCAGGTGGATCTGACGTCATACCTTCCCACCAGATGTCACCATCGTCAGTCAGTGCAGTATTAGTAAAGATGGTAGACGACCGCATTGTCTCCATTGCATTAGGATTAGTAGTACTGTTCGTACCCGGTGCGACACCGAAGAAACCTGCTTCAGGATTGATCGCATACAGTCTACCATCTTCGCCAAAGCGCATCCAACATATATCATCGCCAATCGTCTGTGCTGTCCATCCTGGGATTGTCGGTACTATCATTGCCAGATTTGTCTTACCACATGCTGAGGGAAATGCTCCTGTAATGTAATACACCTTTCCTTCTGGGGAAGTAAGTTTGAGTATGAGCATGTGCTCGGCCAGCCAACCTTCATCACGTGCCATGACCGACGCAATGCGAAGGGCGTAGCATTTCTTACCCAATAGAGCGTTTCCACCATATCCAGAGCCATACGACCATATCTCACGAGTCTCTGGGAAGTGGACGATATATTTGTTGTTTGCATCACATGGCCACGGTACATCATCCTGCCCCGGCTCTAATGGAGCACCGACAGAGTGCAGGCATGGAACGAAGTCCCCTTCTTTGTCTATGGCATCCAATGCCTCTTTCCCCATGTGAGTCATAATTCCCATGGAAAGAGCTACATAAGCAGAATCCGTTATTTCTACTCCCAATGCTGACAACTTGGAACCCACCGGACCCATTGAGAATGGAACCACATACATTGTCCGGCCGCGCATAGAGCCATTGAACAGCCTGGTAAGAGTAGCCTTCATTTTATCTGGATCTTCCCAGTTGTTTGTAGGCCCTGCATCATTTTTGTCCTTGGAGCAGATAAACGTCCTGTCTTCCACTCGTGCAGTATCCGCAGGATCTGATGCGCACCAGTATGAGTCCGGCCTTAGCTCGGTTGATAGCTGCCTGATCGTTCTACTCTTTTCGAGTACCTCGATAAGTTCGGCACGCTCTTTGTCCGAACCGTCACACCATTGGATGCGGTCGGGCTTTGTTAGATGTGCAACTTCATTTACCCAGCTCTCCAGCTTTTCATTATGTGTAAATGTCATACATTCTCCTTAAAATAGTTTTATAACGCACGTTCCCATTATGCAGTATCACCTCTTGAGCTACCGGTTGCCCAAGCTGGGGCTCGAAAAGAAAAAACTGCTAACGCATTATAATCAAGTCAATCAATGACTATTATCGAATGTTAGCCTATAGCGTGCATGAAGGCAACTCGGATCCCGGATGTCATGGCTTATGGACGACCAAGGTTCACCTACTGGTTGCATGGTGCTTTTTCTGGTTGTGCCATGCTCTCGTAGTTCACCGGCTCTTATCCTTGATTCCAGGCAGTGGATAGCGTCACGCTATTTACGCGACAGATCGCTATCAGCCTGGTGTAGGTTGTATGCATGGATAAGATGCTACCCGATGAACCGGAGATGCACGGTGAGATGGAGTTACTGGAACAGATAGAGGGCCTGCTTCCAAGAGGTCCAGGTAGTGAAGTCTGGTTTGGAGACGATGCAGCCGTAATTGATATACATGGTCACGCACTGCTCGTATCGGTGGATCTCTCGGTAGAGGGTGTCCACTTTGATTTTGATCTTTCGACACCTTCTGATATTGGCTGGAAAGCTCTTGCTACAGCGGTATCCGATATTGCCGCTATGGGCGGTAAGCCCTTACGTTGTCTGGTCGGCCTGTCGTGCGGTCACGGAATAGATATCGAACGACTCTATGATGGATTGATTCAGGCGGCAGGCCGGTATGATTGCTCGATTGTCGGCGGCGATATGAGCAGCGGCGGTGATCTGGTGATCTCTGTAACGGTAATCGGTTTGATGCCCGATGGAGTCCGGCCGGTATTACGCAGTGGTGCGCATCCTGGTGATCTGTTGTATGTAACTGGTTCTCTGGGTGGTTCAGCTTATGGCCTTAGGCTGTTAAAGCATGATGGTGTTCAGCTGGATGTTGATGCCATTCCTGTAGACGAAGATAGTGCTGATGGTCATAACGAGGGTGGATGCGATGCTCGCAACGAGGGTGGATGTGACAATCGTAACATGATCTATAGTGCTGCGATCGCTAAATACCGCCGACCCGAGGCACATATAGCAGAGGGAAAAGCTGCTGGTATTGCCGGGGTGGATGCCATGTTGGATGTATCTGACGGCCTGGCGCTGGACATCCACAGGATGATGGCTGCTTCAGGTGTCGGAGCTGAAATAGAACATGTTCCCGTATTTACTGGTGCCACATTGGATGATGCTCTTGGTGGGGGAGAGGATTATGAGTTGCTTATAGCTACAGGAGAGCCGGATCGTCTGATGGAGGCGTTCTCTTCAATGGGGCTCTCTATGCCAGTACAGATAGGTGTATGTACTGATACCCCGGGTGAGATTCGTCTGGCCGGCAAACCATTGCCGCCGTATGGATTTACTCATTTGCTCTAATATGGAACCCACTGACTCCACTATGCTGCTATTATGCTCATCTATGGTTGAAGATCAAGATGGTTGAAGATCAAGCATACGAACATCACCATCGCAATGTGCAGTCTGGCGGTGCCAGAGCAGCTGTATTTGGTATCAGTGACGGATTGGTGACGAATATATCCTTGATCCTTGGTGTGGTAGGAGCGCATCCGGCGGCAGGGATTGTGCGTCTGGCTGGTCTTGCTGGGCTTGTAGCGGGTGCATTTTCAATGGGTGCAGGGGAGTTGATATCGATGAAAGCCCAGAAAGAATTGCTTCAGCGTGAACTATCGGTGGAGAGGGAAGCAATTACTGATTATCATGATGACGAGCTTAGAGAGTTGGCAGCAACCTATGAAAGCCGTGGTTTCAGCAAGGAATTGTCAATAAAAATAGCTGAAGAGGCCATGAGCAAGCCCGAACTGGCACTCGAAATGCATGCACGTGAGGAACTTGGCATCGACCCGAGCTCCCTCGGCTCGCCGGTACTTGCATCAGTGGCATCGTTTCTATCGTTTGCAGTGGGAGCTGCCGTGCCTTTGCTGCCTTGGGTGTTTGATGGAGGGTTGGCGGCCACTATCTGGTCTGTATGTGCAGCAGCCCTTACTGCTATTATAGTCGGGGCTGTATTGGGTTGGTTCACTGGTCGAAGAGTAATTATGTCCGCAGCACGTCAGCTGGTGGTGACTGCCGTTGTGGCCTCAGCTGCTTGGGGTATAGGCCATGGATTGGGTTATGGTCGCGGATTGTAGTACATGCTTTTAGCTGATTAGCGTAGAACAATAAGATATACAGTCTATAGCGTGCAGGTTCAGGGTAGGTTAGTCTCGCTGATAGTAGTATCGTAGGAGGTTATTTTGTCAAAGCCAGGAATAAGATATTATGTCGGAACGCAAAATTGCGGTATAATGTTCATGTAATCAATGGTTACGGCGGGAAGTAGCGTAGTTTGGTAGCGCGCAGCGTTTGGGACGCTGAGGTCGCGGGTTCAAATCCCGCCTTCCCGACTGGTTGTCCCGGCTGGTTGTGACATCATTACATCAGCCAATTAGGTGGCTGGGCCTGGTATTTATTACGTACTGGGTGGTGATTGAGTGAAGCGAGAATCCATGGTGGCGGTAGAGCGCTAGAGCTGACTCGTTGGTGGATTCTACGTATAGCATTGCAACCGGTAAGGAGTGCTTCTCAAAGTAATTCAGTCCTGCTTGTAGGAGTAATTTCCCGATGCCGCTGCCCTGATATTCCGGATTTGTGCATATGACATAGATTTCACCTGCAGGCTGCCTGTCTGGCCCCGTTGCCGAATGGATTTTAGTCCAGCATGATCCTGCCAGATTGCCGTCGTATTCGCATAGTATGAACCCATCCGGGTCGAACCATGGCTCGTTTTCACGTGCCGCCAGATCGTCTATTGTCCAGTTGGCCTGATCGGGGTGCTCAGCAAAGCATCGGTTATTCAATGTCAGCCAGGATGCTTCATCCCTGCCTGGCTGGAATGCCCTAAATAGAAGTATTCGCCCAGATGCGTCCTCGATAGTCTTATTACTGCTATCACTTCTTGCGCTGTTCGCACTTCTTGTACTACTACTTTTCGCACCCTCTATTTCATCTCGATCTACTTTACTGGCTGAGCAGCCAATACCCATCGTACTGAGAGTACCTTCCTTGTTTTCCACATCTCTCATGGCAGCCTGACTGATTGCCTCTGCTGACAGCAGCTTTCGCATCTGGTAGAGTTCTCGGTGCTTCGACATGCCCAATGACTCAGCCACCTTTGAGAGGTAGGCATCCGGGGAAGCTACCCACAGATAGAGCGGATACTGATCAGCTTCCAGGTCGGACAGGCATCGCTTGATCAACCTTTCTACTATCTCTTCGCTGCCCATTAATGCACTATTTGCTACTACCTCTATAGTAGAGCCGGCTGTATGCGCGGACAGGTGGAGGTATGCAACAATCTCATTGCTTTGTGTATTTCGTACAACATATCCTATCAAGATATTAGCGGTAGAAGTATCCCTGCTGCCGTGTAACTCTATCCATGATTGGTCATTCAAGGGTAGGTGTCCATTGGCCTGCTCATATTCTTTACACAGGCTTATGACATCATCTATATCGTCTGTAGTTGTAAGGGGATATATAGCTATCTTGTCCATGCTGATTGAATATCTATATTTTGGCTATCTGGTGGCCTGTTCCACCTATTTTGGTCCCGTGGCTACAAGGTTGTTTACAGCATCAATTTCTCTCAGCCTGTCAATAGCAGCATCTCTCTTTCTCAGCAGGCATTCAGCGGGGAAGGGGAGTGATGAGAGCAGCACGGAACTGTACTTGGAATCGGCAAGGCGCCTGTCCAGGACAGCGACTACACCACTATCATCCTTATGTCTTATCAGTCGTCCGGCCGCCTGAGCCAGCAAGGTGGCAGTAGCAGGTATATCGACTACCATGAATCCATTCTGTTTCAGTTCTGCCGCCCTGTTGCGGCGTGCGCTATAGACTGGATCTACTGGGCTGGGAAAGGGAAGCTTGTCCAGTATGACCAATGAGAGACTGCTTCCCGGTACGTCTACGCCCTGGAAGTAACTGCGAGTAGCCAGTAGGCAACTTCTCTCGTCGGTCAGGAAGCGCTCCAAAAGTGCGTTCCTGCTCAATGGATCTTCTTGAGATAGTATCTCTATATCAGAGGTTATTGCTTCGCGCAGGGTAGTGACGGCGTGTCTCATAGACGCATAGGAGGTAAATAATGCGAGTGTACGCCCACCTGCAGCTGAGATGAGTTCCAGCATTTCAGCTTCGCATGCTTTTAGGAATGCTTCATGAGCACCGGGGGAATTGGCTTTTGGAATAGGGAATGGTGCAGGTGGAACATATAGTGCTACCTGTGATGAATAGTCGAAAGGAGTTCCTACATCTAGAAATTCATGCTTTGGGATGGACAGTCTCGAGTCGAAGCTAGGTGGTATGGTTGCCGATGTGAATATCATGCTTCTTGGTACTTTTTCGATGTCCTCGTCCGTATAGTCTTCAAACTCCTCATCTGGATATTCAGCCCCTCCTTCTTCGTAAGCGGTGGACCCG
>JAMCPC010000130.1:0-12086 GCA_023379725.1 Actinomycetota bacterium | reverse complement strand
ACTTAGTGTAAAATCGTCACGGCTACGATCGTGGCCATACTGTACGGGCTCAATGAGAATTATACTGTGCATCTCTCTGTTTGCTCTGGCCAGTTCGGTGATGGCCTCTATCGTCGATTCGCAGCGAGATTGGATGCGTTCGATCCGGTCACGTTGCTTGTCCTTCTGCTTCAGTCGCTTAAGCGCCTCGACGGCTTCTGTCATAGCATGCTTAATCCCACTTAACGCCCTATTCAGTTCACTGCTGGCTTCAATGCCGCCTTCCAATGAAGCAGTCGAACGGGGAGATGACGATTTATCGTCTTGGTAATAGATATCTTTCAAGGCATTACGCAGTGAATCCATATAGGCATCCAGAGCACCGTCATCTCTGTTCTTTATGCCATCCCTGTCCTTTGTGGTTAGACTATTTATGCTACGAACCAGCCTGTTCAATTGAGAGGTACTCAATCGTGTGCCAAAAGTGCTTGTAAATATCTCTGGTACCTCGTGTGCTTCATCGAGTACTGCGATGTCATGATCTGGCAGTATGCGTCCCTGCGACCTTATATGCAGGCCATAGAGATGCAGATTGGTGACTACTACATCTGCTGTATCGGCATTGCGTCGAGCCTTTTCGGCGAAACAGCTACTCGCAAAAGTGCAGGAGCGTGCTCCTGGGCATTCGTCGCTTCCGGTGGAAAAGCTATTCCAGATGGAGGCATCCAAGTGATCCAGCTCGTCACGGTCTCCGGTATCGGTTCGAGATGCCCACTCCATCAGCTTATCTATATGTGATTTTTTCATGCCGGAACTCTTAGGGTCAACGAATGGCTCGAGGACTCCCGCCTCCTCATCTGTTGGCTGTGAGTTTAGCTTTGCCTTGCACAGGTAGTTTGATCTTCCCTTCAGGACTGCAAATTTCTTACCTGAAAAGATTTTTTCCATCACCGGGATGTCCTTTTGGGCGAGCTGATTTTGTAATGCTATCGTAGCTGTGGCAATTATTGCCTTTCTCCCGCTCGCTATAATAGGTGCCAGGTAGGCAAAGCTCTTACCGGTACCGGTACCGGCCTGTACGATGAGTATTCCTCCTGTATCTATGTTCTCAGCTATGGCGTCGGCCATTGCATCCTGTTGTGGGCGTATTTCTGCAGTTGCACCAAGAGCGGCACGTAGCCTTTTGAGGTGGTCGGACGACTTATGGCTGGGAGAGCTCCTGCGTTGCATGAATACATTCTACCGCAGGTAGCGAGAGCTAATTTTACAGACTATGCTATACAGCATGAATAATCCATTGAAGATTCGCAGTTATGAGGTTACTGACGGCCCTACCAGAGCTCCAGCCAGGGCCATGCTGAGGGCAGTAGGCATGACCGATGACGATTGGGACAGACCACAGATTGCTGTAGCATCATCGTGGAACGAGGTTACTCCATGTAATATGCCACTCGACAGGCTGGCAAAGAGGGCCAAGGATGGAGCGAGAGCGGCGGGAGCGTTTCCAATTGAGTTTACTACCATTGCAGTGTCGGATGGAATATCCATGGGCCACGAAGGCATGAGGGCATCTTTGGTGTCGAGAGAGGTAATTGCCGATTCCGTGGAGACCATGATGCATGCGGAGCGCTTTGATGGGATGGTCACTCTTGCGGGTTGCGACAAGTCTCTTCCCGGTATGCTTATGGCGGCTGCAAGGATAAACGTTCCAAGTGTATTTTTGTATGCGGGTACTATCATGCCCGGGGTGCTGCGAGATCAATCGCTCGATATAGTATCGGTATTCGAGGCGGTGGGAGCACATGCAGCGGGTAAGATGAATGATGAGGAGCTTCTGGAGGTCGAGCGCAATGCGTGTCCTACCGAGGGATCATGTGCAGGTATGTTTACCGCAAACACCATGTCGTCTGTAGCCGAGGCAATAGGCATGAGCCTACCGGGTAGTGCATCGGCACCGGCAGTAGATCGCAGGAGGGACGATTACGCGTATCTCTCCGGCAAATCAGTGGTCGATCTGCTTGCACAGGGAATATATCCACGGCAGATTATGACCAAGGAAGCATTTGAAAATGCTATAGCTGTGGTGATGGCGCTCGGTGGTTCTACCAATGCTGTATTGCACCTGCTGGCTATTGCAAACGAGGCTAGGGTGGATCTTAGTTTGGATGATTTCAACCGGATTGGCGAGAAAGTACCACATATCGCCGACATGAAGCCGCACGGTAGGTTCCATATGAGCGATCTTGATCGCATAGGAGGTTTGCCTGTAGTGATGCAGGAATTGCTTGATACGGGACATCTACACGGTGACTGCCTGACGGTTACTGGCAAGACGGTAGCCGAGAATCTCTCTCGTCTTGCAGGAGGATCCGAGAGGCTTCCTGATCCTGATGGTAAGGTAGTGCATCCAATCACTGATCCAATTCACGAGAAAGGTGGTATTGCTATATTGAGTGGATCACTTGCACCTGCCGGATCTGTTGTTAAAGTTGCCGGTCTTGGTGAGATGAGATTTGAGGGGAAGGCGCGCGTATTCAATGGTGAGCAGGGAGCACTTGATGCCATATTGGCTGGTGGGATAGAGCCGGGCACTGTTATTGTCATCCGTTATGAAGGCCCCAAGGGAGGACCGGGTATGCGTGAGATGCTTGCAGCTACTGCAGCATTAAAGGGAGCAGGTCGTGGAGCAGACTGTGCCCTTATTACAGATGGAAGGTTCTCTGGTGGTACATATGGCTTTTCGGTAGGGCATGTCGCTCCAGAGGCTGCCGATGGCGGTCCTATAGCTTTCGTACAGGACGGAGATCTTATCGTCCTCGATGCAAATACAAACAGTCTCGATTTGCTTGTAGATGAAGCTGAGTTAGAGAGACGCCGTGCTGAGTGGGTATTGCCTGAGCCCCGTTACACCACTGGAGTGTTGGCAAAGTATGCTTCTTTGGTTACCGGTGCCGACAGGGGAGCAGTGACCGTACCAAAGTAGGTAATGCTTGTTTGACCCCCACGATACGATGGGCAGTCTCCTACGCAGGGGAGCAGTGACCGTACCAAAGTAGGTAATGCTTGTTCTTTCGCAAGACGCGTACAATTTCTGAAGTAGCAACAATTATCTCGCTTGCCTTGGTAACAGGTGACGCATTCTCTACAGTAGTGGCAGTTGTCCGGTAGCCTTATTCCAACTGAGCGTTTACGGCAAGAACTTACAGTAAGAGTTTACAGTAAGAGTTCACGCCTTGTAGCGTTTCTCGTGCCCGCGTATCCTCCCCCGTTCGGCTTGGCTGAGTGTAGCTTTGCGCAACCGGACGACTTGTGGCGTTACTTCGACGTACTCGTCCTCTGCTATCCACTCCAGGGCCTGTTCAAGCGAGAGTTTCAGGTGCGGTGTCAGCCTTTCTAACTCCTCTGCTGTAGATGAGCGCACATTGGTCAGTTTCTTTTCCTTGGTAGGATTGACATCCATTTCATCGGCTCTGGCATTCTCACCAACTATCATTCCTTCGTATACCTCCTCAGATGGTCCTACGAATAGCGTTCCCCTTTGTTGTAGTGACATCAAAGCATAAGTTGTGGTCATACCGAGACGATCAGCTACCATAGAGCCATTTCTTCTGGTGCGCAACTCCCCGTGCCATGGCTCCCAACCGTCGAATACGTGATGTGGAATACCTGTTCCTCTGGTGTCGGTCAAAAACTCTGTTCTAAATCCGACCAGGCCTCTTGCAGGAATACGGTATTCAAGCCGTACCCATCCTGTACCATGATTGACCATTTCAAGCAGCTTCGCTTTACGTAGCGCCAGCAGCTGGGTGACGACACCCAGGTAATCCTCTGGGATGTCAATAGTGAGGTGCTCCATAGGCTCGTGTAGTTTGCCGTCTATCTCTTTGGTAACCACCTGGGGTTTTCCTACAGTGAGTTCGAATCCCTCGCGCCGCATAGTCTCTACCAATACCGCGAGTTGCAATTCACCCCTGCCCTGTACCTCCCATATATCAGGAGATGATGTGGGTAGAACGCGGATCGACACGTTGCCTACGGCCTCAGCATCCAAACGCCCCTTGACCAACCTTGCAGTGAGTTTATTCCCGTCCTTGCCGGCCAGTGGAGATGTATTTATTCCTATAGTCATCGAGAGCGTCGGCTCGTCTACCGCTATTGCAGGCAATGGTCGTGGGTCATCTGGATCAGAGAGAGTCTCTCCTATCGATATATTTCCTATACCTGCCACAGCTATAATCTCTCCTGGACCTGCCTCGTCTATCTCTACACGATCTAGAGCCTCGGTGCCATACATCCCGGTCAGCTTGACCCTCTCTACCGTTCCGTCAAGGCGACACCAAGCTACCTCCTGGCCTTGTTTGAGATTACCATTATGTATACGGCAAATTGCCAATCTTCCCATATAGGGACTCGCATCGAGATTGGTGACGACCGCCTGCAGGGGGTAATCCGGGATGAATTTTGGTGGGGGTATGTATTGGATAATGGCATTGAATAGAGGCTCCAGATTGCCAGTGGGAGTCTCTGGTTCGGAACCGGCCCAACCATCTCGTGCGCAAGCATAGAGTATAGGGAAATCGATCTGCTCTACAGTTGCGTCGAGATCCAGGAAGAGCTCTTCCACGTCGTGTACTACCTCTGTTATACGTGCATCGGGGCGATCCACCTTGTTTATTACTACTATGACTGGAAGCCTGGCTTGGAGCACTTTACGCAAGACGAATCTGGTCTGTGGCAGTGGCCCTTCAGAGGCATCGACCAGCAATAATACTCCGTCTACCATGGTGAGTCCCCGTTCCACCTCTCCACCGAAATCAGCGTGGCCGGGGGTGTCAACTACAGTAATTTTTACATTATTATATCGTACAGCGGTATGTTTTGCCAGTATGGTTATACCCTTCTCCTTTTCAAGGTCATTGGAGTCGAGTATACGGTCGGTTACAACTGCACCGGATCGAAACGCTCCAGTCTGGCGTAACATTGCATCCACAAGAGTAGTCTTGCCGTGGTCTACGTGCGCGACTATTGCTATGTTCCTAAGGTCATCGCGAAAAGAGATTCTTTTCTCCGGGTGATCGCTGACAAGGTGGTCATGTGTAGGGTGATTGTTGTCAGGATGGTCGTGTATGGATTGGTCGTCGTTAACCCCAGTGGGATCAACGTCAGGAACTGTGTGGTTGCTGACAGAGTAGTCGTGTGTAGATTGGTCGTGTGTGTCCATATAGACACATCTTATCCTGTTATAGGCGATATTCCGTTCGTCTGGCCTTTGGTCAACTTTTCAGCTTGCGGATTGCAGGAGATGATCGGATGTCTGGAGACCCCATACGGATTTTTGCGTCTACTGCAATTGCTTCATCAGTAGACACCATGACCGGATTGAGGTCTGCTTCCAGCAATTCAGGTATATCTGCTACCATGCGACCGAATCTGTGGATGAGCTCTTCCAGCTTGAGGACATTGCACTCAGCAGCTCCTCTGTAGCCAAATAACAAGGGTGAGCCGCGAGTGGAGCGTATTAGGTTATGAACATCTAGATCGGTAAGGGGTAAGAGTGAAAACGAGCGATCCTTTAACAGCTCTACCGATATACCACCGGTACCAAACATAACCAGGGGGCCAAATAGGGGATCTTGTACCGCTCCCACTATTACCTCTACTCCATCGGCCATATGCTGCACAGTGGCACCATTCATGGTGCTACCTAGTTCATTGGCCATTTTAGAGTATGCCTGGGATACCTCATCTGGATTTTCCAAACGTACAGCCACTCCACCTACATCACTTTTATGAACTATCTTCGTGGAGTTTACCTTTAGTACTACCGGATACCCTAGTCGGTCGGCAGCCTCCAGCGCTTTTTCGGGACTTGTCACTGATATTGTCGGTGCAACGTTTATTCCATAGAATGAGAGCAACTTGGCGGCTGTGGACATTTCCAGCCATCCTCCATCGGGATTGGCTTTCAACTCCTCTGCTACCAAGTCGGATGCAGATTTTACATCTATTCCATCTATGTCTGGTACGTTTCCTTCCGGTGCATTTCTCCACTCTGTGTAAGTAGCCACTCTTGCAAGTGCTTGGGCTGCTAATTCTGGGTAGGGATACCATGGGATAGAGCGGGCAGTACCCCGTAGTGCTTCCAATGCCCCATGCGCGGTGAGAAAGTTGGCTAGTACTGGCTTGCCAGAACCAGCAGCTACTTGGGTAATAGCTTTGGCTACGTCACCTGCTTGCGTGACCAGTGGAGGAGTAAAAATAACAATGATCGCATCTACCATTTCATCTGCGAGCAGCACCTCGAGTGCTTTTCTATAGTCATCGGCGGTAGCGGATGCTACCATATCTACCGGATTTCCAACAGCAGCCTCAGCAGGGAGGAAGCTTCGTAGAACTGATTGAGTTCGAGCTGACAGCTCAGGAACCTCAAGCCCATGACCTTCGCATGCATCGCTGCAGAGTACTCCTGGTCCACCAGCGTTGCCCAAGATAGCGACGCGCTTGCCGGCTGGCAACGGTTGATTTACCAAGAGTTCGGCGACATCAAATAATTCTTGCAGCGTGTCGACTCTGATTACTCCCGCCTGTTTGAATAGGGCATCGACGGCCACGTCTGGAGTAGCCAGGGCAGCGGTATGCGAACTGGCTCCCCTGGAACCTGCAGATGTACGCCCTGCCTTCACGGCTATAATTGGCTTTTTGCGAGATATTCGTCTGGATAGGGTGGAGAATACTCTTGGATTTCCAAACGATTCCAAGTACAAGAGTATTACATCAGTCTCTTGATCGTCCTCCCAGTAAGCCAGTAGGTCGTTCCCGCTTATGTCTGCCTTGTTTCCCATGGAGACAAAGCTGGATATACCGATGCCGCGTTCAGATGCTTCTGCCAGAATAGCTATACCCAGACCTCCCGATTGTGATGAGAATCCTACCCTGCCTCTTACTGGCTGATCAGGTGCAAAGGTTGCATTCATGGATACATCTGGGGAAGTGTTGATTACTCCCATGCAGTTTGGACCGACAAGCCGCATTCCGTGTATGTGGGCTCTTCTTACCAGGGTTCGTTCTGCTGCAACTCCATTTTGACCTGTTTCGGCAAATCCGGCTGATATGACCACCAGGCCACCTACGTGCTTCTTGCCGCAATCTTCTATGACACCGGCTACCAATGGGGCGGGTACGGCAATTACAGCCAGGTCGACTTCATCTGGAATATCCATTATAGAGTGGTAAGCCCTTACGCCACCGACATGTAGCGCTTCAGGGTTGACTGGATATATTGGTCCTGTGAACTCAGCAGCAAGCAGGTTCCTGAATAGTTCGTGCCCAATTGTCCCAGGAGTGCGGCTTGCCCCTATGACCGCTATAGAGTTTGGCCGCAGTATGCGCAGCATCGATTGGCGGGTCGCTATTCTATCCCTTTCCTCAGCTGCAGTCATAGACGTTTGGGTTGGTTGTATGGGAAAACTTACGCTTACTACACCATCTGCGAACATGGCGGTCCTGTCGAATCCGGCACCGGTAAACATTGAGAGCATTTTACGGTTGTTCGGTAGCGTGTCGGCTGTAAATTCACTTACCCCTCTTGTGCGTGCTGCTTCAGCGAGATACTCCAGCATGATCGTACCTATACCGCGACCTTGATGCTTATCGGTTACCAAGAATGCAGCCTCTGCTTCACCGGTACCTATTATTCTGTCATAGCGTGCTACTGCAACTATTGTGTCGTCCAGTATCCCCACCAGTGCAAGTCTGTCTATATAATCTACATTCGTGAAGTGCTCCCATTCCTTGTCGCTGAGAGTACGGCGCGGGCTGAAGAACCTCATGTAAATAGTAGTGTCCGAGAGCCCATCATACAGCGCTTTCATGGCATCTATGTCATCCGGCTTGATAGGCCTTATATGAATGGTGCCGCCGTCTTTTAGCACGGCATCGACATCGAACTCTACTGGATATCCAGGCGGTAGTGAGTCTTGTGGCTTGTCCAGTGTTCTATTGGGTGATTTGGTGGTCGATCTATTCGGTAGTGTTTCTGTTCGCTCATTGGGTAACTGATTTGCTTGCTTATCTGATGATTTATTTGGCTGTTTTTTCGGATGGCTGTCTGGTGTGGTCGGGCTCATATATACAATGATACATTCTTTTGCTCCGTTCCCATCTTGCCAGTTGCTTCATTCCAGTCTATCTTCTTGACCGCTGCCTGGTGCGCTCATGGTCTGTGCCTATATTTATTTCCGTATAGGATATTCAACATGGACACGACCGATACTAACCAACTCTCCGTACTGGATATAGAGCAGGATGGACATACTGCAATTTTATGGCTGAATAGGCCAGAAGCGAGAAACGCCATGGCCCCACGATTTTTTGAGGAGCTACCGCTTGCTCTGGAGGGGCTCTCTTTAGATGAGGAGGTGAGGGTTGTAATCATTGCAGCCAGGGGTGAGCATTTCAGTGTCGGTCTGGATTTGAAGGCTGCTGCATCGGGTGGGCTTATGAGTATGCCGAGTAGTAATACTTCTATGGCTGGACGTGCAGCCACTACCAGAGCGGCGGTATTACGCCTGCAGCATTCAATCACCAGTGTTGCAAAGTGCCCCAAACCTGTGATAGCAGTCGTACATGGATACTGTATAGGAGGAGGGCTGGATCTGGCTTGCGCTTGCGATATACGTATTGCCAGTGAAAATAGTATCATATCGTTACGTGAGACTCGTATGGCGATGGTGGCTGACTTGGGGAGTATACAGCGCTTGCCGTACATCATAGGCAAGGGCCATCTGGCAGAGATGGCGTTTACCGGTGAAGATATAGTCGCCTCCCGTGCGAAGGAGATTGGATTGGTGAATGACGTATACCCTGACAAGGAGGATGCCTTATCGGCTGCCCGGGAGTTGGCTGACAGGATTGCAGCAAATTCGCCGTTGGCCGTACAGGGAGCAAAAGCAGTCATCTCCAGACACGAAAGCAGTGACATTGCCGAAGGACTGGAATACGTAGCCACCTGGAATGCCGGTTTTCTAGCCTCTAACGACTTGGTAGAGGCTATGGCTGCGTTTATAGAAAAGCGCGATGCCCACTTCACTGGCTCCTGATTTTATCGTATTGAAGCCTGATATGACGTAGTTATCTCCATAAGAGCGAGGAGGACACCGCTGATTTTATGGATCTGTGAGGTTCCTGCTCATTTTGTGATATGGCTACTTTTATTGCTTACGAGTAGTACTTCCACTTCTCTTGTGTTTCCTTGAGATCAACTGCCTTAGGATGTCGTAGTTTTTGAACCACTATTTGGGCAGATCATTGAGTAAGCATCCTGCACAAGAGGGGTCACGTTGTCTACAGTGTTTGATGGCGGAGGAAGAATGTTTACTGCTGATCCGTAGCCAGTAAAGTCTATCGTTGCAGCTGCAGATACAGTACCTATCACCTGTGCAGGCATTGATACATCGGTTACTAGTCTGACCAAACGGTTGGAGCTGTTCACGTAAGCGTCAATCTTTAGGGTCATCTTGCTCAGGTTGATGCCAGAGGAACTACTTGATAGGCATGATGGGGTCATGCTACTGAGAAGAGTTGTTGGTAGTTTGATGGCGTATCCCGTTACAGTCTGGTTGTCGACAGTGGAGGTACCCAGGGAGGTGACGAAGTTCCCACCAGAGCCAAGCATTTTCATCAAGCTCGGTAGATCCCATATTAGAGCTAGTATGGCAGGTACATCGGAAGAGGATATGCCTAATTTGGTAAGATTGATTGATAGCCAGGTCTTACCGAGTGTAACTATTGTTGCAGGGAAGGATACCGAGGTGTAAACGATACCGTTGTCCAGCTCCATTTTGCCAGGGAAGGTAAGGCCAAAAATTGTCGTACCCGCATTGAGTTCAAGAGCACCCTGGGGTACATTCATGCTACCTGTTCCATCTTCAGTTAGACTGATTGATCCAGCATTAAGTGTCATATGGAGATTGACGTTTGATGTCGAAGCTCCAACCTCTTGAACTGCACTTGTTACGATACCACTTGCACTTGAGCCGCTGATTGGTAATGTGCTGCAAGCAGCCGTCATCATGATCATTACTCCTATGACAGCTACCCCGAGTAATGATCGTGAATGATTAGATCGTGGTGCTCTGTGAGGGGCTGAGACCGATTTACCTTCTGTGGTGGAGCCGGTCGACTTATGGAACAATTTGTTTGAATGTATAAAATGTGTAAGCATAAATTACAATTATAATCATACCTGCATCCACTTTGCATGATCAACGTTGATATTTTTTGAAAATGCTGTTTTGCATGTCCGTTAAAGCACAAGCCTATAGCGCAAGTGTCGACGTATCTACTGCATGTTTCGTCGTATACATATAATTGTTTTTACAAAAAATTTGTACAATATGATAGTTATCTGAGTTGTCTTGACAATTTGAGCCTTCTCGGTTAAAATAAGTAAGTAGGTACTTACTTATTTATGTATGTAGTAAACCAGTTAGAGATATATCGGGAAGGAGGATATGTCTAATGCCAGTAGAGGTAGATGTACCGAAAAAGATAGCAGAACGCTTGGGCATCGAAGGCGCTACTGGGCCAGCTTTATAAGCTATTGGTAGATTTTGAACGCCTCAGAGTTGTCAGTCACGAGGCGATGAGGCGTTGGGAAGACTCTGGAGCATTTGAGTAAGCAGTATGGTTATGTGAAGAGGCCAGCCGAGTGAGCACTAAAATAGCTCACTTACTGACTGACCGGCGGCGAGGCAACACCCGCCAGCGGATTCTGGATGCAGCAACAGCTTTCTTTGCTGAGCAGGGATACGTTGCTACTAGTATCACAGATATTGAGGCCGCAGTTGGACTGACTCCTGGATCGGGTGGGCTGTATCGCCACTTCGCTTCTAAGGATTCATTGCTGCTAGAAATCGTAAGTGGATATAAGGAGAGACTGTCACTTGTTCGAATAAAGCTTGCGTCAGGTACTGCAGAGACACCTAAGCGAGAATTGCAGCAGATTGTTTCTTCCTTGGCCGTCTTTTTGTCTGGAGAAGGTGCTGTCATTAGGATAGGTGCCGAGTTCAGTCAGCTCCCAGATGCCTCAAGGAAAATAATCGGTGCTGCATGGGATGAGGCACACGGTATTTTTGTCGATTTTTTTGTACGTCATGGCTCCTCCCCCTTGGAGGCTATGGCGCTTGGAATATCCGCTCTTGGATCACTTGCTCACTTTTTCGAGCACCTCCGTAATTTTGGTGAGCAGCCTCTCGGCGTAGATATGGAACGTTACTTGGAAGTGTGGTACGAGACCTGGGCTCGATAAAACTCGGTAACATAATATAATATAGCCGTGATAAGAATAGCCGTCCACAAAAGCGTAGAGGTAACACCTATCATGCTAGCACAATTTCATTACCTCTTTGATTTGACATACGACCAAGCCGACCACGAATATCTGGATAAGTCACTATCTATTCTCCGCTATATAGCGGTTGCCAGACTGACGGAGGTTGCACCCATAGAACCTGATGATGGTCGTACGCCAGTCTTCAGTGGCGACTACGGGCAGGACGCTGACCAACTAATAGGGTTCGCTCTTGGCGAGACCCGACAGCTGGATTTGCCCGGTATCCCAGCTCAACAGGTCGGTCTGGCAGGTCTATGCTGTGTTGATCCCCGATATCGTCGTCGGGGACTATTCCGAGATCTTGAGCGTAGTGTCATCAGAGAGGGTCTCGATAAACTTTTGAATGGCCGCATTCTCGCAGCAGGTAGAATGGCTCATCCTGCCTCCTTCCGTATTATGGCATCTAATCCCACTGTCGTACCAAAATATCATGTGACACCAACCAAGTTCCAACAGCAGGTCGGTCAAATTGTAGCTGACAACTATGGAGTATCGTCTTTTGACCCCCTCACATTCGTCTGTAAGGGTAGTGGGCATCCCATCGGATACCCTTGCATGACCGTTAAAGTCGATCCTGAGGAATGGAGAGTATTCGATTCTGTGGATAGAACCAACGGGGATTCCCTGCTCGCCCTGGCTTGGATACCAGACGCGCCCAGACTATGGGACGACAAAGAATAGCCTCATCACCGATGAAGACAACGACCAGAGGTCG
>JAMCPC010000129.1:28497-38196 GCA_023379725.1 Actinomycetota bacterium | reverse complement strand
AAGAAGAAAGGAGTGATTATGCCACTTGTAAACATTTCAGTACCAGGAATTAGCTGTGCACACTGCAAGTCCTCAATCGAGGGGGCATTACAGCCATTGACCGGAGTAGAGAAGGCAGAGGTAGACATCAAAGCAAAAACAGTAAAGGTTTCCTATAGTACACCGACCACCCTTGAAGCTATCACTGAAGCAATTGAGGATCAGGGATACGATGTTGCATCCCATGAAGTCATAGTGAGCCAATGACCAAAGCGAAGACGAAAGCTCCCGAGAGGACAAACGGTGAGCATACTGGAGAGCAGATAGGTGGTGACTCATCTGCTCTCCCCGAGCCTGGTATATCCGAGCCTGCTACACCCGAGTGGGCAAACGAGGTAACCGGATCCCTCCAGACCATAGAGTTGGGGATCGAGGGCATGACATGTGCATCTTGCGTATCCAGAGTGGAAAAGACTCTCAAACGCTTACCTGGAATCTCTGATGCAACGGTCAATCTGACTACCGAGCGAGCTTCGGTAAGCTATTCTCCTGATGCCATAGGAGCAGATGACATGGCCAGTGCCATAGCTGCAATCGGCTACCAGGCACACCCTCTGGATGTCGGCTCAGGCAGCACGGACACCATACACGACGATGCTTTAGCAAAGATGAAGCGTGACGTAATACTGGCTTTCGTGCTTGCCATACCGGTGTTGGTACTGTCTGAAGGATCGACTTTCTCGCCAGTATTCAGTAAAGCACTGGCGTCAGCCAGCCCATGGAACAACTTCTACAGCTGGGTGCAATTCGCATTCACGACTGCCATACTAATCATACCGGGAAGGAGATTCTTCAAACCCGGGTTTCTTGCTTACCGACACCTCTCTCCTGATATGAACTCGCTGGTGTCTACCGGCGTAGGCGCAGCATGGTTATACAGTGTAATTGTGCTGGTAGCACCCAGCCTATTCCCGTCGACAGCACGGCAAGTATACTTTGATTCGGCAGCAGTCATAGTTGCATTGATACTACTCGGCAAGTACTTTGAGGAATTAGGGAAAGGGCGTGCATCTCAGGCGATCAGAAAGCTGGCTGGATTGCAATCAAAAGAGGCCAGACTTCTGCACACAGATGGCACCGAGGAAGATGTCCCGGTAGGCTCTATTCATGTCGACGATCATGTGGCCGTACGACCAGGTGAACGCATACCAGTAGACGGTATTGTAATAGATGGTACCTCACATGTAGACGAAGCTATGCTGACCGGTGAGCCACTGGCAGTCTCCAAGTCGCCAGATGACCAGGTAGTTGGAGGTACAATGAACAGGGAGGGCAGGCTGGTCATCGAAGCTACATCTGTCGGTGCAGATACCGTTCTATCGCAGATAATCCGCTTGGTAGAAAACGCCCAGACAAGCAAGCTACCGATTCAGAGACTTGCAGACAAGGTAGTAGCCGTATTCACCCCTATCGTGATCGGTATAGCCATTGTCACCTTTGGAGTATGGTGGGTATTCGGTCCTACGCCGTCAATTACCACAGCGGTTGTATCAGCCGTAGCGGTGTTGGTAGTTGCCTGCCCATGTGCTATGGGGTTGGCCACACCTGCAGCTATCATGGTCGGTACCGGACGATCAGCAGAAATGGGTATACTCTTCCGTAACGGGGAAGCACTGGAGACGCTTTCGAATGTAGATACAGTGCTCTTCGACAAGACCGGCACACTCACAGAAGGAAGACCCAGTGTTACAGATATCATCGCAGACGACCCTGATGAGCTACTGTGGCTCGCCGCTTCAGTCGAATCGGCTTCGGAGCATCCTCTCGCCCAGGCTATAGTCGATGAAGCTACTTCGCGTGGCATCACTATATCCTCACCCGATCAGTTTGAGGCACTATCCGGAATGGGCGCAACCGCAATAGTGAACGGGAGGCGTGTACGAGTAGGCTCACTTCGCTACATCACGGGAGAGGGAGTAGATAGCGGACAATTTGAGGATCGGGTCAATCGATTGGCAGCAGAGGGTAAGACGCCTGTTTTCGTAGTAGTGGAAAATAATGCAGACAGAGACGGCACAACGGGGGGCGGCGTAGTGGAGGGCACAACGGAGGATGGCGTAGTGGAGGATGGCGTAGTGGAGGATGGCGTAGTGGAGGGCGGTGCGAAAGGGAGTAGTGCGATAAAAAGTAGCACCGGGGTGAACAGGGTGAATACCAGAGTGAGAAGTGGAGTAGGCACGTCTGAGGGAGGAGAGGACGTAGCCGGAGTAATTGCAATATCGGATACCGTCAGGCCAGAATCTGCAAGAATCGTATATGATCTTGCAACACGCGGCGTCCAGGTTGCTATGGTCACTGGAGACACACGGCGTACAGCCAATGCCGTAGCACAAAAGTTGGGTATCTCCGACGTACATGCGGAGGTACTTCCGGAAGACAAGTCCGCTGTAGTAACTCAGCTACAGGAGACTGGACACAAGGTAGCATTTGTCGGTGATGGCATCAACGATGCGCCTGCACTCGCTCAGGCTGACACCGGCATCGCTATTGCATCTGGTACAGATATAGCTATAGAGGCCGCCGATGTAGCTCTGGCACGAGGTAGCATCTCAGGAGCTGTAACTGCTATAGACAACGCCAGGCGAACCCTCAAGATTATCAAGCTCAATCTATTCTGGGCATTCATTTACAACATAGTGTTAATTCCTGTAGCGGCAGGCGCTCTGGCCCCAAGCCTCGGTATTCATTTAAACCCTATGTTGGCAGCGGCAGCCATGGGGTTGTCGTCTATCTTTGTGCTCACCAATAGCCTCAGGCTGAAGCGACTACAGGAGGTCAAATATTAAGTACCAGCTCAATACGCTCAATACTACTGCTCTCCGCGTATAATTGAACGTGTTCCTGCGGCTACATCAACCCGGACAAGGGCTCGTATAATGTCCTGCGCCTTGAGCACGCTTACAGCCGTGGCAAAGAATACATTTCCTTCTCGTTCTATGCTTATAATAGCTACGCCAGGGAGGTGCAAGCTCTTGATCGCCTGACCGACCAGTGATGAATTGTCAGCCAATCGCTCTTCCATGATTACGATATTTCGTGGTAACCTTTCCAATCTTTCGGTGTCTACTTGAAGAAATTTCCTATAGCCATCCACTATGTCGCCTACCGATACCGTGCCAACGACACGCCTATCACGATCCAGCACCGGTACCCACTGCAATTCTGATTGCTGGATAGCATCGAATGCCATGTCGAGTGTCGCTTCTGCTTGCACTGTAGGCGAGGTAGCGTCCACAATACGACTCAATATCATGGCACCAACTCCTTCCGTGGCTTCCATCGGGCTTACCGGATTGCTAGTCTCGACGTCGCCACCTGGCTGCTCAGTTCCCTCTCCTGGATTAAGTGTTTGTCGTTGTTCAGGATGTCCAGTGCTCCCTGCCTGCTTTGCGATGTCCGGCACAGATGACTGCACTGCCTGACTCATGGTATCCATTCGCTGCAATTCTTCAGCGGAGACTGTACCGACATATAGTCCCGTAGGGTCAGTAACAGGGGCACCTGGTAGGTTACTTTCCATGAGCAGTTCATGAGCCTGATGCACGGTATCAGTATCTCGTAGAACGAGCCGGGGGGTACGCATGATACCTGCAACACCTACGGCGCTCAACATCGGCAGTCCAGAGCGAAGCTTGCCAGATATGGAATCTGCCGAAGTATGCAGTTGCGCTTTATATATTGTTTCATCGAAGTATTTCACTATCAAAGCCGCTATCCCGACGGCAACCAGCGCAGGAGCAATAATGGCTATTGATCCTGTCATCTGAGCGACCATTATTATGACAGCTAGTGGGGCTCTGGAAATACTCCCAAAGCAGGCCATCATACCTACCACCACAAACGGTGCAGCACTGTGTGTCATGCCAGGAGCGATAGGCTCCAGTAAGCGCCATACGGCCATTCCAGTAAAAGCCCCTATCACCATTCCCGGACCGAATACTCCACCCGATCCGCCCGATCCGATAGAAAGCGCTGTTGCTACAATTCTTGCCAGAGGCAGTACGATAACGATTGCCAAGGGCAGACTGAGCAACTGTGAATCTAGCCCTTTCTGTATCCATCCATAACCGGTTCCGAGCATTTCCGGCAATCCAAGTGCCATCAGGCCTACTAGCAGGCCACCTATGGCCGGCTTCAGCTTGGGCGATATATGCAGACGATGAGCGAGATGGACAGTTCCGTAAAATACTTTGGCATACAACGTGCCTATAAGTCCAGCTACTACGCCCAGTATCAGAAACCAGACAAGCTGTATAGGCTTATCAAATACATAAGGAGTTGGCAGTGCGAACAACGGCTTGAAATTTTCAAATGCACCGAAAATGACATAAGCCACCACGGATGCCACCAAGCCAGGTAGTAGCGCAGCATAATTGAAATCATCAGAATATACGATATCTGCAGAGAGTACAGCACCACCCAGGGGAGCGCTGAAAATAGCCCCTATGCCTGACCCTATTCCGACCGATACCGCCAACCTGCCATCTTCCGGTGATAGATCTAGCGTTCTGGCGAGAAAAGAGCCGAATCCGGCACTTATCTGGGCAGTAGGCCCCTCCCGGCCTCCTGATCCTCCTGATCCTATTGTGGCTGCAGAAGCTATGACCTTGATGATTACCGCGCGTATCCTGATTCCCCTTGGCCGGTGATGTACGGCATCAATTGCAGCGTCAGTGCCATGTCCCTCCGCTTCGGGTGCCCAGGTGAACACAAGCAGACCGGAGATCAGTCCGCCTAGACCGACCACCAAGGGTACCGCCCATACTCTGATGTAATGTGCGGAACCGACAGCGTTGCCTTCACCTGCCGGTGTGGGAATCCTGTAGCCCGCAAGTAAGCCGAGAAATAAATGGGTTGCAAAGACAAGGGATGTGTAAAATACCACTGCACCCAGTCCGGCCGACACGCCTATCAAAGAGCCCAGGATGAGCCACTTTACAATATAAGGTTGCCGGGTGATATGGGCTCCGGCACGGCTACCGGCAAGCCGCCATCCTTCCTTGCCGCGGGTAAGTAGTACGCTGACCCATCCTCTGGTCCCCTTCACCCTTAGACCACGTGAATAGCCTCTAATCACTTGAACACAATCTTCGTAGTAAGATAGATTCTATTGCCAACATCTTTCTCGCGACTTTTTTGAGGGAGCTTACGGAACTCACGTTGACCGAGCTGGTAATGTTATCATATACCGTACTGTCCATATCTTTCTCCCTGCTTGCATTCTAAGAATGTCCACTCACACGAGAGAGCCAGCATAGATGCCCACTTCATCTCCACTTGCTCGCGAAATGGTCGACAATGCATCGTAGAGTGCAGGCCATATATGCTCCGGAACCTGGTCCAACACTTTCGACAATTCCCTTTCCCTTGCTTCCAGCACCTGACCAACCAGCACCGCACCTCGCTTGGTCAAAGCAAGCCTGAGCCTGCGCCTGTCGTCCCCGGCCACATGCCTTGAGACCAGTTTTTTTGTACAGAGCCTATCCATCATCCTGGTGGCTGTGGACGGATTAATGTTCAGCTCTTCCGCTACCTCGGCTAAGGATAGCGAACCACGGTAGTAAAGAAGAACCAGAGTTCTGTACTGTGGGAGGGTGACATCGTAGCCAGTGCTTGTGAGAGATCGAGCCGTGATGGCTACAAGCGATCTACTAGCAACGAGCATTGCATTTACCATATCTGCACGCTCAATGACGCCCTTTCCCGGGACTGAAGGGGTCGGGTAATCGCTGGATGATACATCCGCGTGGGCATGGTATGCATGATATGAACCTTTTGCCATGAATTCGTCAGGCATATGTATACCGGTCGTGCTTCAGGTAATACGCAAATTCCGACTTCACAAAGAGGAATATGTAACGTAATAATATATATTGCATAGTACAATTATTGCATACTGCATATGCATTGGCAAGCTGGCGCTTCAGATGTCATATCTCCTCGGATAATAGCAGTATGCATCGGGTGCATACTTATTATAGAATAGGTGAGATATGCTATCAGAGGCAACGATAGCAACTACGCTTCAAATATCTGGTGCATTCAGTTGGGCCAACTTTAGCGTGATACCGCACGACAAAAGGCAGCTGAAGTTATTTATTAATTATAGGAAACAGTTAGAAGGTAACGGTTAGATTGAAAACATTTTTCTCTGCTCTCGGCAGGTTCTCGGTACGATGGAGGTACGCGATACTGGCAGCCTGGATCATAGCAACTATCGCTATTACAGCACTCCTGCCTGGAATAAGCAGTGCTGTCCAGCAAAATGATCAAAAGTTCCTACCGGCTAATTCTCCCAGTGTCGTAGCAGCAAACCTGGCTCAGCCCCTACAGCCTGCAAACGTTACCAGGCTTATTATTGTAGCATATCGAAACAACAGCCCCCTCACTAATGCCGATATGCGAGCAATATCCGGCATTGAAGAGGCTGCGCGGTCGGTAAAAAGTACGCTTCTTGTACGGCAAACCTCCATCTCACGCAATGGTCGTGCAGATGAAATAATGGTAGCGTCCAGCATACAGAAGCTGAATGAGTATCCTTTGCGATCATATGTAGGCAAGTTGTCGACCGCCATACACTCAGTAGCAGCCCCACCAGGTCTAAATGTCCATCTAGCAGGCCCAGTTGCAAGCCAGGTAGCCAACTTAAATCGTAACAAGGGTACATCAGGACGCATGCAGGACTTTGCTGCACTGTTCATCATCATACTGTTGATACTGATTTTTCGAGCTCCATTGGCTCCCCTCCTGGCATTGCTACCAGCATTTTTGGTTGTACAGATATCGGGGCCACTGATAGCAGAGGTGGCAAAGACGGGAGTACCGGTTTCGGTGATTACACAGTTTATGCTCATAGTCATCATACTGGGTGCGGGAACAGACTACGGCCTTTTCCTGGTGTTCAGAGTACGCGAAAACCTTAAAAATGGTGAAGAACCAAAGAAAGCCGTAGCACTGGCAGTAAGCCGGGTGGGGGAATCGATTACATTCTCGGCAGCTACGGTCATAGTGGCCCTTGCCAGTCTCAGTCTGGCAGCATTTGGTATGTATCAGAGCTTGGGTATACCTATCGCAATAGGAGTACTAGTAATGCTTCTTGCCGGATTGACACTCCAGCCTGCTCTACTTGCAATTTTTGGACGTGCAGCTTTCTGGCCAAGCAAGACACAACCAGTCACTGCTGACACGATCCACTCGACAGAAGTCACAAAAGCTGGCCAGAATGGTAGCACCCAAAGGACAGTCCACAAGCCTGGAGTATGGGGACGGGTAGCTTCCCGTCTTATACAGCACCCGGTAGAGACTCTGGCCACCGGAATAGTTCTCTTCGCCGTACTGGCTGCCTTTTCGACAGGGAACAAGCCCGCAGGATTTATCAGCGGAACATCGGCACCATCTGGAACCGGAGCAGCAATGGGAAATACCGCCCTGGCAGCCAATTTTCCAAAGGCAGCAGCCAACCCAACAGATATAATTGCACGCTTTGACATACCTGTCTGGAACAATGCCACATCTCTTGCACGCTTTGAAACGATATTATCACACTCACACCTGTTTACATCTGTGATAGGACCTCTCGATCCAAATGGGACTCAGCTATCGGCAGGAGAATTGACCAAACTACACGCAGCACTGGGTAGCCCTCAGCGACTATTCTTATCGCACACTACTATACCCCCTGTATTCACACATTCAGAAATTCAAGCATATATGGCTACCGCATCACTGGTCAGTACGGGGGGACACACTATAGCACTTGAATCCAGCCTGGCAGCCGGGAATCCCTCCAGTACAACTGCCATGCAAGCCACTCCGGCAATACGTTCAGAGGTAGCTGCTGCTGCGCGATCTGCTGGAATACGACAATACGGTGTTGCTGGTGAAGCGGCGGCGGCATACGATGTAAGCTCTACCGCAGGAAATGACCTGATACATATATTACCTCTAGTAGTATTGGTCATTGGTCTCTTACTGATCATATTATTGCGGAGCTTGATTTCCCCCCTATACCTAATTGCCAGTGTCGTACTATCCTATCTGGCTGCACTAGGGCTATCTGTCATAATATTCATGTTTATCCAGGGAAATCAAGGTTTGGTGTTCTTCCTGCCGTTCATGCTGTTCCTGTTTATCCTGGCACTTGGAGAAGACTACAACATCCTGGTCATGACCCGTATACGAGAAGAGGCAGCTCACTTACCGCTAAGACAAGCAGTAACCAAGGCAATTGAACGTACAGGCACTACTGTAACTTCCGCGGGACTCGTCCTGGCAGGTACCTTCGTAGTATTTGCTGTAATAGGTGGTAGCTCCTCTGACGGCAGCCAAATAGTCGAAATGGGACTGGGACTAGCCATGGGCATACTTATGGACACATTCCTCGTCCGAACTCTTCTGGTTCCCTCTACCGTGGTGTTGCTGGGAAAATGGAACTGGTGGCCGTCCAGACACGGAGAGGAACATTGGGACAATGTCGACGACAATACAGAGGCTATACAGCTATCCCAGGATATGAAGGAAGAAGAAGTAGGCTCTCATTAATGTAGTGTCTCGTAAATAGCGTAGTGTCTCGTAAGGAGCGTGACATTATCCGGCAAGTCAGGGGCATTATCTGGCTGGCAGGAACCTATGGTTATTTACGAGCACACTACACTAGTTGCCGCTGGAGCTCCCGCTGGATAGAGCACCGACGACATACCCTATGCTGGAGCACAAAGATGCTACCTCTTCTGGATCCACACTCGGAAACATACCTACACGTAGCTGATTGCGACCGAGCTTTCTATACGGCTCTGTATCCACAATACCATTCGCTCGTAATGTCTTGGCAACCTCGGCCGCATCTACTGAGTCCACAAAATCAATCGTAGCAACGACATGACTACGGTGGACTGGATTCTCGACATATGGCCTTGCATATCCAGAACTTTCTGCCCATGAATATATTATTTCTGCAGAACGGTCACACCGCGATGCAGACCATTCCAAACCTCCACCAGACAACATCCAATCAATCTGGTTGGCCAACATATGGAGAGTTGCCAATGCCGGAGTATTGTAAGTCTGATCCAGCCTGGAGTTTTCCAGTGCAATTTTAAGATCAAGAAAAGCAGGGGTCCATCGAGTCATATTCTCTATACGGTCAACAGCTGCAGGGCTCATAAGGGCTATCCACAATCCCCCATCCGAGGCAAAACATTTCTGTGGTGCAAAGTAGTACACATCGAACTCAGAGGCATCTACCCTAAGACCACCAGCTGCCGATGTTGCATCCACCATGACAAGTGCTTCACTTCGACCACCTGGCCTTACTATATCCATGGCAACACCGGTAGAGGTCTCGTTATGAGTAAGGCAATATGCATCAATATCGATATTAAATATCGGATCAGGATGACTGCCGTATGCGGATTCAATCACCTCAGGGTCTCCTATATGGGGAGCTAACTTTGCAGCTTTGGCAAATTTGGACGAGAATTCCCCAAACACAAGATGCTGGCTGCGCTCCTTGATAAGGCCGAATGTAGCAGCATCCCAAAAGCAGGTCGATCCACCATTGCCCAGCACCACTTCATAGCCATCAGGAAGTGAAAATAATGTACTAAGACCCTCACGTATATGTCCGACTACCGACTTGACTGTAGGCTGGCGATGGCTGGT
>JAMCPC010000129.1:23511-27991 GCA_023379725.1 Actinomycetota bacterium | reverse complement strand
GTGGTCTTAAGGTAAGTAGTATAGTAACTATGCAAACTTGGATATCACAGAGAGTCAGTGCACTGGAACCGTCTCCCACCTTGGCCGTAGATGCAAAGGCTAAGGCAATGCGTGCGGCAGGAGAAGACGTCATAGGCTTTGGTGCAGGTGAACCAGACTTCCCCACCCCGACTCACATAGTAGAAGCCGCCAGGCAGGCAGCACTTGATCCCACCACACATAAATACTCACCTTCGGCAGGACTTCCAGATCTACGAAACGCCATAGCAGAAAAGACAAGTACCAACCTGCCTATAACGTTTGAAGCATCACAGGTCATGGTAACCAATGGTGCAAAACAGGCGGTCTTCAATACATTGGCTAGCATCGTGGACCCGGGAGATGAAGTAATCTACGCCACGCCAGTCTGGAGTACCTATACTGAGGTGATTAAGCTAGTAGAGGGTGTCCCTGTCCCAGTCAGAACAACCCAGGAAAATAATTTTCACTTGCGCGCGGAGGATATAGAGAGGGTAATAACTAATCATACAAAAGCATTACTGATAGTGTCACCCTCCAACCCAACAGGAGCTGTATTAAGCAAGCAAGAGTTGGGTGAAATTGCCAATCTTGCACTGGATAAGAACATCATGATCATTACAGATGAAATATACGAGCACCTCGTATACGAAGGTAATGACTTCACGTCCATTGTAAAGACAAACCCGGCCATTGCTGAACAAACCATTATAATAAACGGCGTATCCAAATCATTCGCCATGACAGGATGGAGGGTAGGCTGGATGATTGGCCCACAGGAGATCATTAAAGCAGCCACCGACCTCCAATCACAGACCACCTCAAACGTAGCTAACATCGCTCAACGAGCTGCATTGGCGGCATTGCAGGGTGGAACTGGCTGCATAGAAGAGATGCGGGCAGCTTTCGAAAAAAGACGTGAAATAATTTATAGGGAACTATCACTAATGCCTGGCATAACAATTACAGCACCCGAAGGAGCATTTTACGCATTCCCAAACGTATCTGGACTAATCGGCAGAAAAATACACGGAAATACCCTCACCGATACTACGCAACTGGCACAGGTAGCACTTGAAGCAGCAAAGGTTGCCGTAGTCCCTGGCGAAGCCTTTGAGGCACCAGGGTACCTGCGCCTATCATATGCTCTCTCCGACGAGATGCTAAATGAGGGATTGAATAGACTACACGAATTCTTCACCTCAGCCGTATAGCCACCATATATTATGCCGCCTCCACGGCCACAATCAAGGACTTACGCTCGGCGTTTGGCTAATTTCTCGACGAGTTATACCTAGGTGTCTGGTGTTTTTCGTTTTTATACGAATGAATATATTGAATATTGCCTCTCTCATACCCTCTCGTAATGTGATAATTCAGGTGCCGCCATCTCTTCGCGAAAACGATCAAATGTCCATGGCCAGGCAACAGGTATTCCTCTGTCGTCCAGATACCAACTACGACAACCGGTAACCCATACCGTCTTTTTCGCAGCTTCTATCCTGTCCTCGTCGAACCTCTCAAGAGCATCGCGGGTGGCGCTTATCTCCCTACACTGGCCACTTAGCACTTGATCTATGAGTTGCATTATGTAATCAAACTGCAATTCGGCCACCTCTATCAAAGAGAAGTTGCCGACCGGACCATTCGGACCATTCAGCATGAACAAATTCGGAAATTCGGGAATGGATATGGACAGGTACGCAGAGGGTCTGTCATGCCAGACATCGGCAAGAGATTCCCCACCCCGTCCAAACACGGCCATAGGACGCATAAAAGCATCTACATGAAATCCGGTAGCATATACAATAATATCAAGCTCGTGCAATTCACCATCTACCGTACGGATACCATTCTTCTCGATGCGATCTATTTTAGAAGTAATCAAATTGACGCCTGGACGTTGGATCGCCTCATAAAAATTGGGAGAGATAACCAGCCTCTTACACGCAGCACGATAATTCGGACGGAGCGCCTCACGCAGCACTGGATCATTCACGTTCTCTTCAAGATTTTGTACGCACAACTTCTCCATCAGCTTGACCATCTCTGAATCTGCATCTACAACAGCATTTGCAAAATTATCGGAGAACCACCGGGAGAGTGAGTCGTGAAGGCCACGTAATTCATCGATATTCTCCCTATAACGCTTTTTGTCGTTCTCGTCAATGGGAGGATTCTCTACCTTAAGAACCCACTGCGCCGTCCTCTGAAACACGTTCAATTCTTTTACGCTACCTCCAAGTGCGGACACAATCTGTACCGCCGTCGAACCCGTTCCGATTATACCTATACGCTTATCGACAAGGGGTATATCGTTGTCCCACCGTGCACTATGGAACGATATCCCCTCGAAGTCATCCATACCCTTTATATCTGGATATGACGGATGATGAAGTACTCCTGTAGCAGCGATAACGAAATCTCCGACATCCTTTATACCTCCTTCCGTCTGCAGGTGCCAACGACCCTCTTCGTAGTCCAATCTGGTCACCTCTGCATTGAACTGAATATACTTCATGATATCAAAACGAGCAGCTACGTCTTTAAAATAAGCCTCTATCTCGTTGCCGGGTGAGAAGAAATGAGACCACTCAGGATTTGGAGCAAATGAATAGCTGTAAAGCTGGGAAGGTACATCACATGCCACACCTGGATAGGTATTCTCCCTCCAGGTACCTCCCAATTCACTGGCTTTCTCATATACGCGCATATTGGTATAGCCAGCCTCCTGAAGTTTGATAGCGGCCAGCATGCCAGCCATACCTGCACCTATGATCAAGAATCGTGGTCCAGCAGTGTGCTCGCTACTCTCAGGTGCATTGCCTTGCTGTGTACTTACTTCGTTGGTCGATGTGTTGTTCATGTTCCCTACCTATATCTCCGGTGAGACCTACCTTTCAGATCCCTATATCCTTATTGTATAGCCAGTCAATAAGGATGTCAAACCACACGCTGAAATTATTTCATAGAATGACGTAGGCATAATACCAGTTCATGGCATACTTTTACACGGGTAAAATTACAAATTAATGGCATGGCATATCCTGCGTGGTTGGATACAGGACGGGATTGGGTAAGTGGCAGAATGTGCTCAGTGAGAGTCGGTCATACCCATCTCAAAATATAAGATGGTAAGCAGAGCAAAGATAAACGCCTGTATGGCACCTATAGCCATATCAAAGAGCTTCCATATGGTAGCTACAGGAGCGGATATGTAAATCCATGGTAATGCTACAATCAGGGCCAGCATCAGGCCACCTGCAAACATATTGCCAAACAACCTGAGAGCGAGCGTAAATGGCTTGGCGACCTCCTCAATGACATTGACAGGGAACAAGGCTATATAAGGCTTGAAGTAGTGACCGATATATCCTCCTATACCCTTCTCTCTAATCGATGCAATATGCACAAGGATGATCACCAAAAAGGCATATCCCATCGTAGTGTTTACATCTGCAGTGGGAGCAGGGAAGAGTGCCGGGTGGGTGATATTGGGAAGCAACTCTACCCAGTTGGAGATCAGGATAATAAAAAACAGGCAAATGGCCAGCGGTACTATACGTGCTCCCCTCGGCCCTATCGTAGATTCCACCTGCTTGGAAACGGCTTCTATAATTATTTCCCAAATTGTCTGCAGCCTGCCAGGCACGCCGCTGGTAGCCTTCATTCTGACCGCTATACCGAGTATAAGCACTATGGCTATGGCTATGGCAGATGCCCACAGCGTATCCACATTCAAGGTCAGACCGGCAAACTTTCTTTGCACGTATTGACCTACATGAATCGTTACAGCCAGTGTTACTGGATTCAATTTGTACCTCCATTAGATCGTAGTTCAGCAAATAATACCGAAGCCAGACTTGCAAGTAGCATTACCTGAAATACTGCAAGACCTACAAGCATACCCACACCGAGTTCAGGAACGGCAATCAAGAGCCCTATCCCTATCACGCTCAGTGCACCCATACGAAGCAAAGTATTAAAGTGCATTGCCTTACGCCCAGGCTCCATGCTCTCCGCGGCTCGACCAGCAGACTTTACCACCATTCTGAAATTGATCATAGCGGCCATAATACCAAGACATCCACCTACACCGGCCAAGAACATGCCCATTATACCAAGGACGACCAGAGCTGCTATACCCACAATTAAAGCTGCAAGCGCAGTCCTCCTGGCTATACGTGCTACATCGGCCAGAGCCAAACTCGATAATACGTCCATCATAAGTACTTCTTCACCTCGCTGAATATTACCCCACCAGCAAGCACAATGCCCAATCCTAGACCCGAAAATGTAAAATACGGATCGGTGTGAAAATGGTTGTCCAGTATAATGCCCAGTATCAAACCACCACCGACAGAGATGCCACTGGCTGCCCCCATCGTAAGCAGGTCACCCAGCCCAGGTGATATCTTTTCACCGTTACTGGAATTGCTGCCACCGTATCTGCTCTCGGCAT
>JAMCPC010000129.1:20054-23038 GCA_023379725.1 Actinomycetota bacterium | reverse complement strand
CGGGCACTGATACATCGGACACACTCTGGCTATCCTGATCACCCCCTGTATATTTAAGCCCAGGACGAAAGAGGGTATACAGCAACAGACCAAACCCAGCCGCCACAAGTGGTATAAAAGAGCTCCCGGACTTGGTAAAGAGTGGAAACAGTACGACAGCCGATAGCAACGCAGTCCACAGCCACAATATGATCACGCTACGACGATGGCCATGACCAAGCCGTAAAAGCCTATGGTGGAGGTGGTCCTTGTCGGGGGTATGGAAGCTCTGCCCTCGCGCAGTTCGGCGAATAAATGCAAAGGCCATATCCGCTATAGGAACCCCAAGTATGAACAGGGGTAAAAACAACGGAGCAAAGAAAAAATAGGTGGTTCCCGATACCTCCGGGGCACGTCCCCCTATCACAATGGTGGAGGCAGCCATAAGCAATCCCAGGAGCAGCGAGCCTGAATCTCCCATAAACATCCTTGCAGGATTGAAGTTGTGTGGAAGAAATCCTATGCACGCCCCAAAAGTAACTACTGCAATCAATGGCCCTATATTGGACGATGGAAGAATACCAAGGGATTCAAGCCGAAGACCATAGATAGCAAGAGCTCCAGAAGCTATGGCTACTATTCCTGCAGCCAAACCGTCCAGACCGTCGACCAGATTTATAGCGTTGGTCATTCCGACCACCCAGAGAGACACAAGCAGTGGAATCATTGCCGGAGAAAGAACGACGAACCCAGCAAAGGGTATCTTGAATTGATACATCGTGACACCCAGGAAATATAATGCTGTAGCGGCTAGAACCTCCCCTGCCACTTTGGCCGGGGCAGATACCTCACGAATATCGTCTACAAATCCTACTGCAAAGATTACCAGTACACCGATAATAACGCCATACGATTCTGATGATCCGCTAAACACGGTATGGATACCCGAAAGCAACGATGCCACGCCAATAGCAACTAAAACCGCTACTGTCATGGATACACCCCCGCCATAGGGGGTCAACTTTTCATGGATACTGCGACCGTCTGGAATGGCTACGAATTTAAGACGTAGTGCAATTTTACGAACTGGAAATGAAATGAGAAACGTTACAAGTGCAGCCACTCCTGCAACAATGCCATAGTCGCCCAACGAGGGCATTGTCAGTCCGCCATTTTGGGCACAAAAGGATACGGTGGAAACAAGTTACACAACTCCCTGACATCATCACGCACTTTGGCTACCTCTTCTCCATCATGCCTGCCCTTAAGCGCCCTCTTTATAAACTGTGCTATCTGTTGCATTTCGTCTATACCCATACCTGCCGTTGTCTCCGCAGGTGTGCCCAGACGCAATCCAGATGTAACAAATGGCGGCCTCGGATCACCGGGAATCTGATTACGATTCAAGGTGATCCCGGCACTGTCCAATACGTCTTGAGCTTCTTTACCGGTAAGTTCGGAATCAAATGTCCTGAGATCCACCAGCACCTGATGATTATCCGTACCACCAGATACAAGCCTGAATCCTTCGGCATTCATAGCATTAGCCAGTGCCTTGGCGTTAGCAACTACCCTGTGGGCGTAATCACGAAAAGCGGGAAGAGACGCTTCTCTGAAGGCTACCGCCTTCGCAGCAATGGTATGCTCAAGCGGGCCACCCTGTAGTCCAGGGAAAATAGCCTTATCTATAGCACTGGCATGCTGAGATTTACATAGTATCGCCCCTCCCCTAGGCCCACGCAAGGTCTTATGGGTAGTAAGCGTTACTACATCAGCAAAAGGAACTGGATTGGGGTGCGCCCCACCTGCTATGAGACCGGCAGGATGGGCGATGTCAAACATCAAATAGGCACCCACACGATCGGCAATCTCCCTAAAAGGCTGAGGCTCTATAAGGCGAGTATAGGCTGTGGTACCAACAACGATAAGCCGTGGGTGCTCCTTTTGCGCCAACTCAGCCAATGCATCCAAATCAATTACCTCACCAGCCTTACCTGGATCTTCCGAAGCAGGAGTAAGGCCATAGGGAACAAACTTCCATAGATGAGAGGTAATACTGGCCTTTGCACCATGAGTAAGGTGGCCACCCTGATCCAGCGACATAGCAAGAATGGTATCTCCATGATCAAGCAGAGCTTCATAGGCAGCCAGATTGGCACTCGCACCGGAGTGAGGCTGTACGTTGGCATGTTCAGCGCCAAACAATGCCTTGATTCTCTCTCTGGCCAGGTCCTCCACCTCATCTATAAAGTAGTTTCCTCCGTAATAACGTTTGTGGGGATACCCCTCCGCATACTTATTAGTGAGAACCGATCCACTGGCAGCAAGTACTGCAGGCGAGGTAAAATTCTCTGAGGCAATCAACTGAACCGTAGACGACTGCCTGCTGGCTTCTTGCCATAGTAATGCCTCAAGCTCGGTATCGCTGGGAACCCAACCGGCAACCGGCCACAATTCCTGTAATTTCTCCAATTCCTCCACCCGTCTATGGTGACGCTCTCCCAGTGGTCTTGCATTCAAAAAGGTATCTACCGCCTCCAGCGCCACCTCAGAACCTATAATTCTACCGCCAAAACAGATTACGTTTGACTCATTGTGCTGGCGCGCAAGACGAGCTGTAGTTACATCGTGTGCCACTGCAGCACGTACTCCGGGAATCTTATTTGCAGCCATAGCTATGCCCATCCCGGTACCACACACGCACAATCCAAGATCTGCCTCTCCCCTGGCAACTGCCCTGCCTACCGCTGCACCGTATACCGGGTAATCCACACTTGCATCGGTATATGTACCGAGATCATCCACCTGATAGCCAGTGTCCAGCAAGTGCTTTATAAGTAAGTTTTTCAGTTCTAATCCAGCGTGGTCACATCCTGCAGCAATCTTCACGTAATCATATTACCAGACCCTGAGTAAGTTGCGCGCCAATCGTGAAGTAGGAGGTAGTGCATTCCAGTGGCCTGGAAGTAAATAACGGCAATGAAGTAACGGCAGGATTGGAACCC
>JAMCPC010000129.1:9107-20023 GCA_023379725.1 Actinomycetota bacterium | reverse complement strand
ATAACGGCAATGAAGTAACGGCAGGATTGGAACCCTACGCTGCAGGCAGGGTAATATTTTAACCGTGACAATCCTCCCAAATACACCGGTACTCGTCGGCTCGGCACAACTGACCAATAGACGCGACTCTGATATCGCTCTCACGGAACGTGACGAACCGGTCGAGCTGATGGCCAAGGTTCTGGATCTGGCTGCACAAGACTGCGGATCCAAGAATGCTGGCCGTAAGCTACTGGAACAGGCGTCCCTACTATGCACTATCCAATCTCTGGCATGGCAATATATCAACCCCGCTCAGTTGGTGGCTCAAAAACTGTCAATCGAGCCCAAAGCCCTTTCCACCACTACCACTGGAGGGAACAGTCCGCAGATGGTAGCAAGCTACGCTGCAAGAGCTATACAAGATGGTCGCCTGGATATCGTGCTAGTCACGGGAGCCGATTGTGTCTATACTCGCCGGGCAGCACGTAAGGATCCTACCCATCCGGCACTACCTTGGACAGTGCAACCAGAAGATACGCCAATACCTCTCACGCTTGGAACTAATAAGGATCCCACCACTACAGCAGAATCAGAAGTAGGGCTGGACAGACCGGCAAAGGTATTCCCACTGTTTGAAAACGCTATACGCCATGCAAACGGTTGGACGCTGGATGAACATCGTAAAAAGATAGGCCAATTGTGGTCGTCTTTATCCAAAATTGCAGAGAACAACCCTCACGCCTGGCAGCAACAGGCCAAAACCGCCGAGGAAATCTACCAGGTAGACGAGACCAACAGAATGGTGTGCTTCCCCTACACAAAGCTACTAAACGCTAATATGCAGGTAGATCAGGGTGCAGCATTCATAATGTGCTCGTACGAAGCCGCACAGAGAGTAGGTATAGACTCGGACAGTCTGGTATTTCCGGTGTCAGGAGCGGATGCCGACGATCATTGGTTCATGTCACATCGATGGGATCTACACAGCTCCCCCGCGATCAAGATAGCCGGCGAATCTGCCCTGGAAATGGCCGATAAATCAATTGACGATATAGAGTTCGTGGATCTGTACTCCTGTTTTCCGTCAGCTGTACAGATAGCGGCAAATGCACTAAGGCTACCAACCAATGACCCTTCTCGCCCACTCTCTATCACCGGAGGATTGACTTTTGCGGGAGGACCTGGCAACAACTACGTATCGCATTCAATATCAGCTATGCACAAGCTGTTGCGCGGGCAATCACACAAATGGGGAATAATTACAGGGCTCGGTTGGTACGTGACCAAACACTCCCTGGGGGTATGGTCATCCGACCCGCCACAGAATGGCTTCCAGTATGCCAACCCTCAAGAAGATGTCAATAAACTACCTCAGAGACCTCCGACCTCTACAGAGCATCATGATATTACCGTGGAGACCTATACAGTCTGGCATAACCGTGATGGCTCACCCGAGCTTGGAATAGCCTCATATCTAAATGGTGACGGCGGTCGAGGATGGGCAAAGATACACGATCAGGATACTCTTATCGAAATTGAGAACAACGAGGGATGTGGCCGCCGCGCCGAGCTCAATGATACATACTCCATCGTTCTCGTAGACTGAAACACGCTACACTACACTATACTTGAAATATGAACCAGGCGAGTACGGACGGAGGAAGTACATACCATAAGGATGGGCTACGTCAGGTCTTCAGCCTTGGGGACCTCCTCCCACTCTCCGTTTCCAGTATAGGACCGATCTTTTCCGTCGCCGCTACCGGAGGCGTACTTGCGGCAGTAGCAGGATGGTGGGCACTCCCAGCCATAGTAATACTTGCAATACCGTTTATCATATCAAGCTTTGTATTCAGAATGCTGAACCGCCACTTTCCGCACTCAGGGGCCTCCTACCATTGGTCTGCCCGCGTAATAGGACGTACCTTCTCGCGTTACCAGGCATGGATACTGATTCTCGCCTACTTCACCTCCATCCCACCAATAGCCATTCCTGCTGCACAATATACGCTATCGCTGGTAGCACCTGGTTATCATGCCCCTGCGACGCTGATTATGGGTATAACCGTCTTCTGGATATGTTTTGCTGCTATCCCTCTGCTCATGGGTGCCAGACCGACTGCGATAATCACCAAAATATTCTTTATAG
This sequence comes from Actinomycetota bacterium, assembly GCA_023379725.1. GTDB lineage: Bacteria > Actinomycetota > Acidimicrobiia > Acidimicrobiales > JAMCPL01 > JAMCPL01. The sequence goes on along the minus strand of JAMCPC010000129.1, from coordinate 17,892 downwards.
TAGAGATGATCTCGTTGCTGGCTTTCGGGATCATTGGCGTTGCCAAGCTTCACAGCACTGCCCTTCCTGTACATTTTGGTACGTTACCAATCGGGGGTATGATGATAGCGGCAGTAGTTGCCGCCACTATATTAGATGGCTGGGAGATTGATTCTTATGCCGCCGAAGAATCACGACGCCCCAGGCACGATCCCGGGAGAAGTGGCATAGTGGGTGCCTTTCTGGCACTTGGGTTCTATGCCATACTCTACCCACTGATGTTTGCAGAGACACCTATGCACACCCTTATCGGATCCAGTGATCCCCTCGCATTATGGGCTGGTAGGATAATACCAGGGCAATCTTGGATCATCTTGATTCCGATACTACTGTCGACAGCCGGTGGCCTCTGGCTCACCACATACATACTCACCCGCGCCCTGTATGCCATGGGAAGAGAAAATCTAATACCCAGGGCATTTGGAAAGACCAATCGCCACCAAGTTCCCTATGCTGCGACGTTGATCGTCTTTGGAGCAACAATTGCAGTGGTGACAATGCAGCTGTTCATCTCTTCCTTCAGCTCTTTCTTCAAACTCATCCTGTCGTCGGCTGGATTCTTCCTACTGGCGGAATTCTTCCTGGATTCACTCACCGCAGTAGTCTTTCTTACCGTGGGACACCGCCGCCTGCCGGACGTACAGATATTTCCCCATGAACACAGATGGCTTCTTGCAGCATCAATATTCTCCTCCGCTATAATGGCCTTTCTGCTGGTAGTCTTTTTCTTTTACGGGCCAAGGGCTATAGGCTCTCAAATCGATACAGTCGTACTGTCGTTAATCGGAATTGGTGCGATCTTCACCTGGTGGACAGGTAGGCACCGACACCATACCTATGTATTTCACGGTGATGATGCAAAAGCCACCTCTCATGCTGAGCTACCAAGTCGCAATCATGTAACAGACCAGATAAAGTAATATCTTCCGTTCTCTTACGGAAATGATCTATCACTACATGCCCTTACGGAAAAGGTTTACTCCCACTTTCAATCAGAACAAATAGGCTAATAAGGCAAGAGCGACCAACGTCTCCCCCCACGACTAAAGCCGACAGGTGAAGTGCCGAGAGCAATCCCTCAGACTCCCGCACACTCTCCTATGCCTACTTCACCGCTGAACGGTCCAGTCTCATCGTAATCGACATAATACTCCGGAGCCTCTTCAGGATCCGGAAACTCGTCCAGGTACTTCAGTGACTCTGCAACTGCCTTGGCACCTCCGACCTGCTCCAACCAACCGGTAAAGGACTGCCCAGGACTACGCTCCTCGGCATATCTGCCTACAATATTTACCACTGCATCGGCAGCCCGCTTTGCCGGTAACCTCAGAGCTTTTGTACCAAACTCCACCTGAGTATCTCCAAGGTGTCCACCGAGAAGCATCTGGTAACCGGGAGCCGACCTACCATGAGCACGCCGCTCAGCTCCGAAAAACCCAATATCTGCTATATGATGTTGCCCGCAGGAATGAGTGCAGCCTGAGATGTTAATACGTACACCATCTACATCACCAAGACCGGCCGACTCCAGCGCCTCTCCTATCGCATTTGCCAATCCCCTACTCTGTGTAACGGCGAGATTGCAGGTATCCGCTCCTGGGCATGACACCACATCACGGGCGAGTTCGGCTCCTGGCTCAGCCATATCTATAGCTGCAAGTCGCTCAAAGAGCATACGCAACTGCCCCTCTTCAAGTCCACGAAAGACCAGATTCTGCCTGTTGGTCACCCGCACATCAGCACCCAATTCACGCTGCAACGCCGCCAGCTCCCTGAACTGCTCAGAGGTGATATCCCCCAGGCGAGCCCAGGCATAAGCAGAGACCGTATTGTTATTTGCTCCGCGAACCACATTTGCCCTCTCCCAGCGTTCAAAGGCAGTGCGCCTTCCGCTAAGCTCCACACGGGACCCCCTGCTCAGATCTCCTACAGCGGTAGGAGTCACATCCTTGGCGAGCCCGGCAGGCTCATCTCCCAATTCCCTGACTACCTCAGGTAGCCCATCCACATAAGTAACCGAGGCAATAAGCAGCTTCCGCTCCTTTAAGATACGCTCCCTCAGCTCATCTATACCCATGGTGTCTACCAACCACTTGAGTCTGGCTCGCAGTTTGTTGTCCCGATTGCCATAGTGATCGAATGTTCTCAAAATGGCTTCCATGGTAGGTATAAGTAGCTCTCTGGGCGTAAACTCCTCAAGAGCCTGTGCAGGATGAGGGTTGGCTGAGAGCCCCCCGCCGATAAGCACCTTGAACCCGGGCTCCAAGGTTCCATCTGGCATCGGGCGCGAAATGGCAATTACACCTATATCGTTGAACACTGCCTGCCCACAGTCGGTAGCGCATCCGGAAAAATTGATCTTAAACTTTCTGGGTAGCCGTTGCGCGTAAGGGTGCCTGAGAAAGTGACGAAAAGCGGCCTCAGCCCACGGACTGATATCAAGCACCTCGTAAGGACATGCCCCGGCAAGGTGGCATCCTGTAATATTCCTCACCGTATCTCCACAGGATTCTCGAGTGGTGAGTCCTGCATTGGCAAGTTTTCTCAGAAGTTCAGGAGTGCGCTTCAACGGCACAAAGTGGAATTGGATATTCTGCCTAGTCGTGATGTGACCCCACCCTCTTGAATATTCGTCAGCGACATCACCAAGCAACTCAAGCTGCTCTGGCAGGACTGAACCATGAGGCAGCTTTACACGCACCATCATCCTATCCTCTCCCTGTCGCTGTCCATAGATGCCATTGTTCAGGCGCATGATCTTGAAAGAATCCTCGTCTACCTCACCAGCCTCTCTGGCATCAAACAATGCCTCATAACGATCTATGTCATGAAACAGCTCTACAGGGAGCTTCCTGGTATAGAGTGATTCGTCATATTTCACATAGCCAGTGGATAGGTCTGTTGGGTCTGTTGGGTCTGTTGCACCAGTTGCATCGGCTATATCCATTTCCTCTGCTGTTCTTGATGCACTCGCTACCTCGGACATACCCGCTACGCCCGTTTCTTCCGCTACGCCCACTACGCTAGTCATCCCTATATCGCTCGCTGTGCCAGTCGTATCCTTTGTCTCTTTCACAGTAGTCATATTCTTATAATAGCATAAAATCAGACTAAGTCAATCATATTTTACAACTTTTATAGATTACCTGCTTATCCGGCTTATTTGGCTTATCTGGCTACTGATTTATCTTGCTTTATCTGTCCATCTGTCGTGGATGACTGGCTTATTCTACCGACTACTTTGGGCGGAGCGAGCGAGGGGGACTGGGGAGGCGAGGATCGGGAGGCGAGAGCGTCGTGGATGACTGGCTTATTCTACCGACTACTTTGGGCGGAGCGAGCGAGGGGGACTGGGGAGGCGAGGATCGGGAGGCGAGAGCGTCGTGGATGACTGGCTTATTCTACCGACTACTTTTACCAGATGTCATAAGCTGAGATGTCATAAGCTGATGCCCTGTCCTACGAATAATCATGGGTTCCTGCAAGCCAAATAATGTCACACTATTTACGATACATACCACTGATATCATCTCCCAGCCAATCACTTGTGCGCCCAACCGCTACTTCGACCAAGCGAGCGATGAAATAGGATACAATAACTCCGTGCATGCTATAGAAATAAAAGGACTATTTAAATCTTACGGTGACCTAAAAGCCGTAAACGGGCTCGACTTAACGGTCAGAACCGGAGAGGTATTCTGCTTCCTCGGGCCTAACGGTGCCGGAAAGACAACGACCGTAGAGATCCTTGAAGGCTACCGTAAACGTGACTCGGGGGATGTATCGGTGCTGGGATATGACCCGGAGAATGGTGGTCGTGCATTCCGCGAGCGTATCGGCATAATGTTGCAGGAGAGTGGAATACAAAACCAGTTCAGCGTGAGAGAGGCGCTTGACCTCTACCGCAGCTACTACGGTCATCCACGCCCTACAATGGAGTTAATAGAGATGGTGGAGCTCAATGGCTCTGCAGATGTACGGGTAGAAGCACTCTCCGGTGGGCAGCGAAGACGACTTGATCTGGCACTGGCTCTCGCCGGAGATCCTGAACTCGTCTTCCTGGATGAGCCGACTACTGGTTTTGACCCGGCCGCACGACGAAATGCCTGGCATACCATAGAGGGGCTGCGCTCATTGGGAAAGACTATCTTCCTTACTACTCACTACATGGATGAGGCTCAGGCGCTGGCTGACAGGGTGGCAGTAATATCAGATGGACAAATAGTGGCTCTGGATACGCCTGACAGAATTGGTGGACGCAATACTACTACCAGCACGATACATTTTCTGCTGCCCCCCAGCATCTCTCTCAACGACCTACCAACACTTTCCAGCATGGAACACCTTGATGCCGACATGTCAGCTGAAGGAGAATCCGTAACAATCCATACGTCCAGACCAGATCTTGCTCTATATGCGCTTACCAGTTGGTCAGTGGGTAAGAATATGGAGCTAAGCGGACTCACCGTCAGCCGCCCTACACTGGAAGACATCTACCTCGAATTGACTGAGGAAGGCAACTGAATCACATGGAAGCACAAAGCACGCCAGTAAATGAACGTAGACCTGTCTTGATCTCCTCCAAAGACCTGAGATTGCTTACTACGCAGACTGCCAGCGAACAGAAGATTCTTTGGCGCAACCGGCGAGCTATTCTATTCACCTTTATACTACCGGTAGCCTTCCTGGTGTTTCTTGGAGCAAGCAATAGAGGAGTACATCTAAAGATCATCGGTAATATGAACTTCGACACCTTCTTTGTTCCGGGTATCCTGGCATTCTCTCTGGTGTCCACCACATATTCGAACCTTGCTCTCAGCATTGCTGTCCAGCGTGACCAGGGAATACTAAAACGCATCAAGGGAACACCACTTCCACCGTGGATGTTCTTTGCCGGCAAGGTTGGTGCCACATTACTAAACTCCCTGCTAATGGTAGTTATCGTGCTCGCAGTCGGTCGTTTTGCCTACGGCGTTCAGATACGGGTATCTACTCTGCCTGCACTGATCGTCGATCTGTTGGTAGGTGCAGCCTGCTGGAGTATTCTCGGCATAGCAATGTCGACTGTGGTCAATCGTGCCGAAGGTGGCTCACCTATCGTCACTCTACCATATATCGTACTAAGTTTCATATCAGGAGTATTCTATCCTGCCCAGGCAGAGCCAGCTTGGCTTCAGGACCTGGCTCGTGCATTTCCACTGGAACCATTGGCCAGATCCCTGGAAGCTGCTTTCGACCCTTTCGTGGCAGCACCAGCATTTAGAGGTGTCGACCTTTTGATAATGCTGGCTTGGACGGCTGTAGGAACTGTACTGAGTCTACGATTCTTCAGATGGGAGCGGAAGTCAAGCTAGATCCTGTGGCTCACCATCCCGCACCATAATTCCCTGTGATCCACCACCATCCTGCACCATAATGCCAGAGGCTTCACTCTCCTGTGGCTCACCCCCTGACAGGGAAACTGCTGACGAAGCTTTGATATTGTGATGAGAGAACACCCTGGAAGCAGATAAGATAGCTGCAAGTACCATAAGCCCGGCGGAAGCATAAAAAGCCGAATGTATCCCGTTGTTAAATGGACCCTTTACCGAGCTTACCAGGTGAGTAGTGCCCACAAAGATAGCGAATGCCAACTTCCTCGGAATCGTTCTTGCCGCTACCAGGATGGCCATCGAAAAAGAGAAGACCATTCCTACATTGGAGAAAGTCCTCAGCATGCCTGAAGATATGCCAAACACCTCAGGGGTAGATGCCTTCATGACCGCCGAGTTGTTGCCTGGGAAGAACATCGAACCACCTATGCCGTTTATGATGCTGGATAATACCACCATCCACAGCCCTACGTCCGTACCCAAATGGGCATAGAGGATGAGAGCAACCACCTGTACTGCCAGCCCAGCAGTGGCGGGAAAGACAGGGCTGGTCCTATCAGCCAGTCTGCCGGCAAAAGGCCCGACAAAACCTCCAAGAACGTAACCAGGAACAAGCAAAAGTGAGGCATCCAGGGGACTCAATCCCCGAACGCCCTGCAAGTACATGATCAATAGGAACAACACGGCGTAATTTCCAGCGGCTTGAATTAGTGCCGCAAAGAGAGAGGGGGTCATGGTGGGTATCTTGAAAATGGCGAGCTTGACGACAGGGTCATGTACATGAGCCTGTGATATTAAGAAGACGGCAAGTAATACCAATCCCACCACGAAAAATAGGCCGATAGCCAGATTAAACGACTCGCTGGTCAGCTTGGTCATTCCCCAAAGTAGGCTGAACAATCCTCCCGCAAGTAACAGCATACCTACCCAATCGATCTTTCTGCTGATTCGCTCTGTCCGCTCGACCAATACACGTCCAGCAGCCATCAGTGCCAATATGCCAATGGGGACGTTTATCCAGAAAATCCAGCGCCATGAGATATAGGTTATTATAAGGCCACCCAACACAATGCCGAGTACTGCCCCTACGCTCCACCCTACAGCTATGAAACCATAGGCACGACCCCTCTTTTCAGGTGGAAACGTATCTGCTACGACCGCCCCACTGTTTGCCTGTATAAATGCACCTCCTACTCCCTGAAGCACCCGAAAAATGATAATAGAAGTTTCATTGAATGACAACGCGCAGAGAAATGATCCTACTACAAATATGAGAAAACCGAGCTCATACATCTTGACACGACCAAACATATCCCCGAGCCTCCCCACCTGCATAGCCAGTATGGTTATCACCAGCAGGTAGCCTATGATCACCCAAATGACATCAGACAAGCTAATATGCAACGCTCGTTCAATCTCGGGTAGTGCCAATACGACTATGGTGGTATCTACGGCCGTAATCAAGACACCGGTCATCACTACCATAAGCGCCAGATCAGTATGATTGCCACGACCGCCATCATGACCACTATTTACACGCTTTTCCGCATCTGCAGAAGACGCATTGGGCATCTCTCTACTTATGCGACTTAGCATATTTCTTAACGATAAAGACATTTAATCCAATCCATCAAATTGCCTTGCTGGATGCCTCCTGCAGAACTTCGCTCGGGTCATTGCTCGAACCGTCCACAGTATCGTCGACAACATCTACATGGTAGTACTTCTTACCTCGCATCCACGATGCCACCGCAGCAATCAAGCAGGCAACCACAGAAAAATCAAATGCCTCTCCAAGTCCCTTCATGAACGGGTGTGATATCAACTTCGGAAAAAAGCTCCTTCCGGTCAGGTAGGCTACTTTGGCAGCAGGAAGATGCGATAGTACCTTGGCACCAAGAAGCGTCTTTACGGGGTCATACCCCAAAAATGCCCCAAAGAGTGCTCCGGTGGGTGGCAGGTTGGCTACCTTGGAGGCAGCTGCACTCGGAACCCCCTGCGACACAAGACCATGATAAAGGGCACTGGGCAGACTGGAGGTAAGACCAAAAATTATCAAAGTGAAAAAAATCCCTATGGAAAGCACCATAGCTGAGTTCTGAAAAGTTGCAGTCATGCCGGAGCCAGCTCCACGTTGATGAGCTGGAAGGCTGTTCATTATCCCTGCCCTGTTGGGAGAGGCAAAGAGACCCATGGCCAGTCCGTTCAAAAGAAGCAATAAGGCAAACCATATATATCCAAAGTTGGCAGGCAACAATTCCAAAAGTGCAAAACTCAATGCAGCTGCAATCATTCCACCAGTGGCAAATGGTCTGGCTCCAAAATGATCACTCAGGAACCCCGATATAGGTCCTGCAACCAAGAAGCCTACCGTTAAGGGAACCATGTAAATACCTGCCCAGAGCGGAGTAACTGAGAAAGTATAACCATGCTGAGGCAGCCAGATGCCCTGTAGCCATATGATCAAAATAAACATCATCCCCCCTCTCCCCAGCGCAGCAAGCAAGCCAGCAAGATTCCCTGCAGTAAACGCACGTATACGAAAGAGCGGCAACCTAAACATAGGGTTGTCTACCTTGGTTTCCACATACGCGAATACAAACAACATGACTATGCCACCTGCTATCTCGCCTATGACTGTTGGGTTGGTCCACCCCATGGTATGACCCCCATACGGCTCTATGCCATAAGTGATACCGACCAGCAGGGACACTAGTCCAGCAGCGAATGTAATATTCCCCCACCAGTCTATCTTGGATGCTTGGCGCACCCCATGCTCATGAAGATTGAAATACGACCATATAGTACCAAATATGCCTATAGGAGCAGATACGACAAATATCAGATGCCAGTCGACAGGCCCGAGTAGCCCTCCTATGATCAGCCCAAGAAACGATCCACCAATAGCAGCCACTTGATTGACGCCAAGAGCCAATCCCCTCTGATGCTGAGGAAAGGCATCCGTCAAGATGGCAGAGGAGTTTGCAAAGATCAACGCCCCTCCGACACCCTGCAAAATACGCATAGAAATCAACCACATAGCACCCGCCGGACCCTGCATCCATGTGATAGAAAGCATGATGGAGAATATTGTAAATATAACGAACCCGAGGTTGTACATCTTGACACGACCATACATATCGCCAAGCCTGCCAAAGCTCACCACCAAGACAGCAGTAGCGACCATATAGCCCATCAATAGCCAGAGAAAATAATCAGTATTACTCGGTAAAAGTGGATCCAGGTGGATTCCTCTAAATATATCAGGTAACGATATAAGTATAATAGTGGAGTTTATTACGACCATTAGCATCCCCAATGTGGTGTTTGAGAGTGCCAACCACTTTCCCTTGTACCTGTCGTCCTGGTTACTG
>JAMCPC010000129.1:0-8198 GCA_023379725.1 Actinomycetota bacterium | reverse complement strand
GGCAAGCCCATACCTGCATGGATGGACGAAGCGATTATCTACCTTGGAGGAGACATACAGGTGTCGGCATACGGGATGAGTGGCACGCCAGATATGGCGGCAAACGCGGTGACCGCGCTGGAGGGAAGAAGTGCCGCGCTGCTTGCCAACCACGGCATGGTAGCAATTGGGAAGTCTCCGGATCACGCGCTAGAGGTAACTATTCTGGTCGAGAAGATAGCGCGAATAGTACTCGGGGCAACTCAGCTTGGAGCTATGCAACCACTTCCAGAGAAAACCACTACATCGCTTGTCGATGTCTACCTGCTAATGCGCTCTATGTGGTAGGAAGTGCCCTCGACAGCGCCTCATACAGGTCACCACCGGACCAATCGGCAAAAGCATCCTCATCAAAAGGCCCCACAACAGAAAGGGTCATTGGTGATGATGACAGGGTGGAAGCCACTCTCGTAACGTCGTCGACGGTCACAGCATCTACATTAGACAATATCTCATCAATCTCTATCACTCTCCCATAATGCAACAGCGAGGACCCTATACCGGCCATACGCGAAACCGAATGCTCCTGAGAGAGTAACAACCCCGACCGCAAGTGCTTCTTAGCCAAATCAATCTCTTCACCGGTTACCCCCTTGGCCGCTACATCCGCTAATATACCACCCGAAAGAGAAAGTACCTCCATGAGGTTGCCCGGTGCGCACCCGGCGCTGATAGAGAATGAACCAGTATCATCATATCGAGTTGCATCGCTCCATACAGAATAAGCAAGCCCCCTTTTCTCTCTTATCTCTTGGAATAGGCGCGATGACATTGATCCTCCAACAATCTGATCCAGCACCTCGGCACTCCACCGATCTTTATCGTGACGAGAGAAACCTCTAAATGTTATCTCCATGCTAGCCTGCTCGGTATCTCTCCTGGTTACGACCAGAGGAACCTGATTACTCAAGGGAGGTACACGCTGAGGGCTCCTGCCTCCCTCACGAGAGCCAAACCATCTCTCCACGAGCGACATCAACTGCTCATTATTCAATGCTCCGGCTGCCGCTACTACTATGTTGGAACGCCTGTAATACGACTCAAACCAATCCCTTAGCATCTCTGCGTCTATAGCTTCTACGCTCTCTACAGTACCGGAGACCTCATTGCCGAGGGGGTGACCATAAAAAAGAGCCTCTTGACAACGCTGAGCACAGACATCGTGTGGGTTGTCCATATTCATGGCGATCTCATCCAGTACCACCTGGCGTTCTGAGGCCAGGTCACTCTCCCGCAATGCCGGAACGCTCAACATCCCAAAAAGTATTGCCGCAGCCTCTGCCAGATCTTCCGGTAATACCCGCACGTAAAAATAGGTGGACTCCCTGGAGGTGAAGCCATTGGACTCACCGCCCATCAAATCCATGGATATAGCTATCTGCTTAGCTGTCAACTCGGCAGTCCCCTTGAATACCAGATGCTCCAACAGGTGTGATGCACCGGAGGACTTGGCATCCTCATCGCGCGAACCGACGCCTACAAACACGCCAAGTGCAACTGAACGAGCTCCCGGCATCTCATCTGTCACCAAATTCAGATCGTTAAAAACCTGATCTACCTTGAGAGCCATTGATAAATCTAAGCCCTACTCAGCGCCTCTGGCGGCGCCTGCTCGGACGAGAGTGAGAGTCTGACCGTTGGCGATCCCCGGAGGAACGCTCTGACTCTGGTTCCGGGCCGAGATCACCTACCTCTCTCTCCAGCTCTCTATCAAACTCGTCTTCAAAGGAGACAAACTCTGAATTACCATCTCCTGAGTTGGCACTGTTGCCACCGGTTGCCGTGGTCCCCTCTGTAACATGGCTACCGCTACCGGCACCATTACCACCACTGGTATCTTCGACATAAGAAAGAGATACCTTACCATCGTCATCTATGGAGTCCACTACCACATCCACGGAATTTCCAACGTTGAGAACTTCCTCCACTCGGTCGATACGTTTGCCTCTGCCCACTTTGGATATGTGCAACAATCCATCCCTGCCTGGTAAAATATTGATAAACGCACCAAACTTAGTTACTCCTACAACAGTTCCTGAGTAAACCACACCCAATTCCGGCTTCGGTGGATCCAGGATAAGCATAATACGCCTCTTGGCTTCCTCCACTGCACTGGATTCCTTGGCGCCAATGGTCACAGTAGCAACACCGTCCACCTCATCCAGTGTAATATCGGCACCAGTATCGGATTGAAGGGTGTTGATCGTTTTGCCCTTAGGGCCTATCACTTCGCCAATCTTATCTTGCGGTATTTCAAAGGATGTGATCTTTGGCGCATTCATGCTGACCTGCTCCCTGGGCTTGGCAATCACCTGCTCCATGGCGTCCAGTATGAAAAGTCTGGCCTGCTTAGCCTGGCGTAACGCCTGAGCAAGAACATCTGCAGGAATACCATCTATCTTGGTATCCAGCTGCAGGGCCGTCACTGCCTCCCTGGTACCTGTAACCTTGAAATCCATGTCACCCAGAGCATCCTCCATACCGAGAATATCGGTCAGAGTTGTATAACGACCATCTTCATAAATCAATCCCATCGCGACACCGCCAACTGCTGCACGTATGGGAACACCGGCATCCATTAAAGACAAAGTAGAACCACAGACAGATGCCATGGAGGTGGATCCATTGGAGGAGATAGCCTCTGATACAAGCCTCAAGGTATAAGGAAAAGCTGCCTCGCTTGGAATCACTGGAATAAGTGCCCTTTCAGCCAACAACCCATGACCTATCTCTCTACGTTTTGGTCCACGCATCACACCAGCCTCACCTGTCGAATAGGGCGGCATATTGTAATGATGCATGTAGCGTTTTGAATCATCTATTCCGATAGAATCGAGTAACTGACTCATACGTGGCATTCCGAGTGTGGCAATATTCAGCACCTGGGTCTCACCTCGCTGGAATAACCCGGATCCATGAGCAGTCGGTATAAGACCAACTTCAATATACAACGGCCTTACCTCGTCTACACGACGGCCGTCTACCCTCACGCCCTCTTCAACGATGCGCTTCCTCAGCATCTTCTTCATAACCGAACGTACTGCCGACTTTATAGCTGTCCCCTGGTCATCAAACTTCTCTTGCAGATTGCTTACGGCATCGACAGTAAGATCGGCCAGAGCTGTTTCTCTGGTAGCTTTGTCTACGATAGAAAGCACCTGACTCATCCGGTCGTGAACATACTGCTCTACCGCATCTTTCACCTCCTGCGGACATTCTTCGATAAGTTCATAAGAGTGCCCATGGGTATCATCTGAGCCACGAACAGCTTTTTCTACAAGCTGGCGCTGCAATCTAATGGATTCCATAATCCACTTTTTGGCTTCTTCCAGGCCTTGAGCAATTACATCCTCTGTGACCATTGGCGTACCGTTCTCGTAGTGTTCGAACGATACCTCCGTGCCGCCAGCTTCCACCATCATAATAGCGACATCACTATTATCATCATCGGTCAACGCTCTGCCAGCCACTACCATCTCAAGGCATGAATTATCACCATCGCTATAGCTCGGATGAGGTATCCACTGCCCCTCCTTGGACCACGCAATCCTGACGGCTCCGACCGGACCATCGAACGGTATTCCAGATATCATAAGAGCGGCTGAAGCAGCATTGATTGCAAGCACATCATGAGGGTTGACCAAGTCAACTCCGAGTATGGTTGCCACTACATGCACATCATTACGAAAACCATCCGGAAAACATGGACGCAAAGGCCTGTCTATGAGGCGGTCAGTTAGAATAGCCTGCTCAGATGCCCTCCCTTCTCTGCGAAAAAAAGATCCGGGGATTTTACCCGCAGCGTACATTCTCTCCTCTACGTCTATAGTAAGAGGAAAAAAGTCTACCCCCTCTCTCGGTGCTTTCGATGCAGTAGCGGTAGCAAGCACCATGGTATCTCCCAGTCTGCCAACCACCGCCCCATCAGCCTGCAGGGCAAGTTTACCTGTTTCAAACGACATCACCAGACTATCCGTACCGGACATGGGAGCGGAAACGCTCACAACTTCATTCATATTATTTACCTTCCTTTAGTTAATTTGCTGTGAAGCCGCTAGGCAAGCGCCGGTAGAAATAGTTCCCAGTAGTCGACCACCCAGTTCGAACCTATACTCCCAAAGAATGAAATAGGTGACCGGCGACTGGCAGCTATAACTTTCACCACCTACGTTGTCGCGGCTATACGATTATGGCAAAAACGATTGCCGAAGCCAGCATAGCATAGTATAGACCGGCCTGCCCAATTTGTAGGCGGGACACACAGAGGATCAGTGACGGATTCCCAGCTTGCCAATGAGCGACCTGTAACGATCTACGTCATTATTGCGTAGATAATTTAGCAGGCGCCTTCGCTTACCGATAAGCATCAATAGCCCCCTCCTCGTATGATGGTCTCCCTTATGCACCTTCAGATGCTCCGTGAGATGTGAGATTCGAGCAGTCAACAAGGCAACCTGCACCTCGGGAGAGCCCGTGTCAGTAGGGTGTACCCTGTGCTCATCTATAATTGCTGTTTTATCAATCATTGAATGTCCTTTTTATCCATTTACTTAATTTTACCATTATACCAGGCGAATTCACTTGCCGCAACGAATCAACTATACTGCACTGCTAAGTATCCGTATAGATGTCGACCAAAAGACCAGGAGAAGGATGCCACGGATGCAATATGCTGTAACGGCATGGGAACGCGGTCGAAATCTACAGGTATCCACCCAGAGCGGTGGTGACTGCGAAAAGATATTGGTAACGTTCTGTTCCCGGCCGGCTAAGGCGATGGACATCAGACGGTGGTGACTGCGAAAAGATAGGAGTATTGGTAACAGATGCAAGTGCAAGGATTGAGTAAACAGTGAGTGGATTGAAAAGAATAAATACACAGTGGTACCTGGATGTAAACCATTTTGCAAAGCATACCGCCTGGGCTCATGGATTCATGGCTTTTTATGCTCATTTTGGTGGCTTGGCGTTACTTGCAATCCTGCTGCTGGTGGCATGGTGGATAAGCCGCTACGCAATAGATCCCGCTCGATCTGTCGCCAAAGTGCTCTGGGCGGCAGGAGGGACCGTAGTGGCATGGGTGATCGCCCATTACGGACTAAAACCCCTGTTTGGCGAGGTACGACCGTACTGGGTTCTGCAGCACGTAGAGGTATTGGTTGCAAAGACTCATGGCTACGCATTCCCCAGTGGGCATGCGACAATTGCCGGAGCGGTGATCGCCGGTATATGGATTACCAGGAAGCGCCTGGTTGCATGGATCACCACAATAGCCGGTCTACTGCTGTGTTTTGATCGTATATACGTCGGTGCACATTATCCATTTGATGTAGTCGGTGGGGTGATTTTCGGAGCACTGTTCGTATGGGCACTCTCCATACCTGGTATAGCAGCATTAAATTGGTTTGATACTTTTCTTATGCAGAAAACTCCATTCTCCCCCCTGGTCACCGGTCACAAGTCCGACACAGGATCGGATCATAGTCAGCCGACATCCGAACCTCCCAACGAATCACTCGTCTCAATGCCTTAGATGCTCAGCAAACAGATCATGCCAGGATCTTGCGCACCTCTTCTATGTCCATGGCTATATGAGATTTGAGTTCTTCAGGAGAATGAAACTTCTCTTGCCCTCTTATTCGCTGGACCAGCTTCACTGTAGCTCTCTCCCCGTACAGATTACCGTTGAAATCGAGAAGATGAGCTTCGACGGCAACGGCTTCTCTGTCTGAAAAGGTCGGGTTTACTCCTACAGATATGGCACACGCGTGATCCCTGCCACCAGGCATGACGAACCACCCAGCATAGACACCATCCGCAGGCAGCAACATACCACCTTCTATCGCGATATTTGCGGTTGCATAACCGAGCAAAGGACCGCCGCGCCGGTGGCCTTCGACTACTGTACCAGACAATTCAAAGTATCTGCCAAGCAACTTCGCTGCACGAACGATATCACCGGAGGATACAAGCTGCCGGATCAATGACGACGATACCTTGCCCTCCATCTGCACTCCCTTCTTGCTGTCACCCGTCATAGGCTCCTGTACAACTCCCCTGCTGCCACTGCTACCCCGACCGCCCATCTGGCCTCCTTCACGCACATCCGGCTGACCGCCCACTTGCAGAGCTTCCCTACTGAGGTAACCGTCTTTTTCTTCGTGGACATACGACAGATCGACGCTCACTCCAATGTATCCTCGCTTCTCGCCAAATATTCTCAGCATCTCGACATCACCTGCCCGCTCCCTGCCAAACCGGAAATCCGAACCGACAATGACCGCCTTCGCATGGAGGGAATCTACCAATACTCTGTCTATGAATTCCTGAGCTTCTTCACTCCTGAAATGCTGATCGAATTCCACCACCACCACCACATCCACGCCATCTTCTTCCAGTAACTCCAGCCTCCGCTCCAGCGAGCATATCAGTGGAGGAACGGCATCCGGATGTACGATAGCAGCTGGGTGAGGATGGAACGTTACCACCACCGACGGCAGATGAAGCTCGTCCGCATACGATTGCAACTCTCTCAGTATCTTGCGGTGTCCTATATGCACCCCGTCATAGACTCCAATGGTTACAACAGCACCATCGCCAAGCCCACGGACATCTTCAAATGAGTAATACGTTTTCATTAATTAAAAAGAGTAGCCGTTTTCACAGGTAGTTGGAGCACAGAGGCTTGACACCGTTCAGATAGCCAGCCCGACAACTATTTTATCGGTAGACGTCCCCTCGTAAATGGCTATTAGCCTCCCTCCATCATCCAGGAGTGCATAAGGACCCGCAGTCTGGACACCAGTAGATACCCGATCGAGTGGCATACGCTGTCTTGCCAGACTCGCCAACTCACCATCTACATGTACCTGCTCAATATCCCTCAGTGCCTGTGCTGGTGTCAATATGCTCCCCTCAGATATCGAGTCCACCTCTCTTGCTTCATCCACTGAAAATGAGCCTATTCTGGTACGCCTCAGATTACGTAAATGCGCCCCGCCCCCTAGTACAGCACCAAGGTCGGCTACCAGCGAACGCACATAAGTGCCCGTAGAGCAGGCCACCGATACTGGGAAGATTCCGGGTTCGGAAGGCTCGAGTACCTCAAATGAATGAACCGTTACTCTACGACTCTTCCGCTCTATGCTCTCCCCACGCCTTGCCTTGGCATACAACCTCTCTCCTCCCACTTTTACTGCAGAGAACATAGGTGGTATCTGCTCAATCTCCCCAGTCATTTTCTGGGCAGCCTCTCGCATATCGTCCAAAGATATACTTGTCATATCCCAGGTACCGGTCACCTTTCCACTCGCATCCAGGGTATCCGTAGCTATACCCAATACGACCTCGCACTGATACACCTTGGTAAGTCCTTCCAGAAATCTCAATGCCCTGGTAAAGCGGCCAATACCTACCAGCAGTAACCCGGTAGCATCCGGATCCAATGTACCGGCATGACCTATCCTGCGCTGACCGAGTAGACGCCTTATCCGGGCAACGACATCATGAGATGTCCATCCCTGCTCCTTGTCTACTGCCACCATACCGACCAACTCTCTTGGCGGCGACCCTGAAGCCAGCTGGGTAGCTACCGCTCGCTCAATAACCATTAGCGTCTGACGTCCTACCGGTCATCTGAGTGTATCTTCCGTAATAGCATCTCCACTCTCTCTCCCTCATAAATAGCTGGGTCTGCGGCAAACTCCAGCTTTGGCGTCCTCTTTAGCTTCACCTGCCTGCTAATGGTACGCTGTATTTCTACTCTCACCGCATCCAGAAAGCCCTTCATCTCATCGCTGAATGGACTGACAAACACGGTTGCATGGCTCAGGTCAGAAGACACCTCTACTCCCGTAACAGTTACGATATCGTCGACATCATCGAAATCAGGCATCTTTTCTATCTCTTCCGCTATGACCTCTCTGAGAAGTTCATTTACCCTTGCCGTCCGTGGAAACGATCTAGCTTGGTGTTTTATCGACCACGATGCCATAATAACCACCTCCAATATGATCATACACTATATAAAGACTACCGTGCCCACTCGTCTGATGCCTGTCCAGTAAGAGGCTCAGCGGAATAGTTATTAGTTGGACTGGCCATCTAGTGGCCTGTCTCGTAAATAACCATGGGTTCCCGCCAGCCAGATTACGCCCCTG
>JAMCPC010000128.1:19007-22164 GCA_023379725.1 Actinomycetota bacterium | reverse complement strand
ACTAGCGGGGAACTCGCCTGACTCCCGGAACCTCATCTAAGTAGTCGGACGCAGTATCGCCATCCACTGAATCGTCAGTACTTATTCTTACTGGAACAGGTATGGGACTGAGTTCATCTGTTTCATCGCCAGGACGTATATCTGCCTCCTCCATTTCGTAGGAGCCCTCGTCTGTCCTAGTGATAATCACGCTACGCTTAGGCTCGTCCGATATTGGAACAGTTGCCAATTCTTTGCAGATTTGATACGTTACCAATCCAACCACCACTGGTACAGCTATCACAAGGATACGGAAGGACCACAGCACTGTATTGAGTGATACCTGGAAGAAGTTGGCCAGCACATCAGTAGAGCTTGCAGCGAACAACGTGAAGTAGAATGCTACGCCAGCAGCTCCCAGTGCAGTACGCTTAGGCCGGTATCTGGGGAAATCCAAGATATTATGAACAGCGTGGTCTTTGGTGATCTTGGCCTCAATGAATGGCCAGGCATAAAAGAGCGTAAAGGTTATTCCTGGGAACAATATAGCTGGTAGGAATATTTCCAGCGGAATAGTATGACCGAATCCAGTGAACTCCCACGAAGGCATGATCCTTAGAGCGCCATCCAGCCAACCCATGTACCAGTCCGGCTGAACGGCATAGGTGATTTTGTATGGCTCGTAGGGACCGAATTGCCATATGGGATTGATCTGTACCAAACCGCCAAGTAGCCACAGCACCCCTGTCACGATAAAGAATAGTCCCAGGGTCTTTGCCATGAAGGTGGGATAGAGAGGAGACCCGACTACGTTATCTTCTGTCCTCCCCTTACCAGGGAAATGGGTATGTTTCTGGCGAATCAGCATAAACAGGTGAGCACCGATCAACGCAGCTATGATGATAGGAACCACCAATACGTGCAGGATAAACATGCGTGGTTCTATAGAGCCGTTGCCGGGGAATATCCCACCAAACAAAAAGAATGCAAGATAGGATCCTACAAGCGGGATAGAGAGTATGATCGAATAGGCTATACGAAGCCCTGTGCCTGATACCAGATCGTACGGTAGGGAGTACCCCAGGAATCCATTTACGATAGCCAGCATTAGTAGAGTTACTCCTACCATCCAGTTCAGCTCTCTGGGCTTACGGAAAGCCCCCGTAAAGAATATACGCATCATATGGATTGCAATTGCTCCAACGAATACATCTGCCGCCCAATGATGCATCTGCCGGATTACAAGGCCACCCCTAACGCTGAAAGATATGCGCAGCGTCGACGCGTATGCCTCTGAAACCAGTTTTCCTCTCAGGGGAGCGTATGGTCCATGATAGACAATTTCATGGGTGGAAGGCACGAAATACAAGGATAGGAAGATGCCTGTAAGAACGAGGACTATAAATGAGTAAAGAGCTATCTCTCCAAGAAGGAAAGACCAATGGTCTGGAAAGATCTTATCCAGCAGCGATCTCCCCTTGCCTACTCCAAGCCTGTCGTCAAGCCATCCGATTGCCTTGTCTGTAGCTTTGTCGAACTTACTTGTCGATCGAGAGCGGCCGGCAGAAGTAGTAGTATCAGAAGTAGTAGTATTGCTCATGAGCGTTCCCAAAATCCAGGTCCTATAGGCTGGTCGTAAGGTGCCTGAGCTCTTAGGTATCCTTCAGAATCTATCATCAGTGGCAGTTGTGGAAGAGGACGCGGTGCTGGACCGAATACAGGCTGTGCGCCATCAAGGACATCGAATAGAGATTGATGGCATGGGCAGAGTAATTGCTGAGTCTGCTCCTGGTATAGACCTACTGGGCATCCTGCATGGGTGCATACCTTTGAGTAGGCTATGTATCCGTTTGGAGTCCAGGTCTCCCTTCCTGGTTTGGTGGTGAATGAGGCAGTCGAAGCCCTTAGCAGAACTGTTTGATCCACAGCACTACCTTCATACCCCGGTGGAAATACTGTAACAATACCTCCCACCTCCAGGTCGTCAGCTTTTATCTTTCTACCATGTATTGTTACAAGATATGAACCTTTTTTCCAATTGGTCTTATCCAAGCCCAATTTTGGCAGTGGCCCCAATGATCTGATCAACGGGAATGCGATTACAACTCCCAGTATCCCGGCAGCTGCACCAAGTGCTTTTCCAAGGAAGCCTCTTCGGTGCATTACCAATTTACCTCGCTCTGTTACAGCTGCTACCAGTTGTTCCCTCTCTACGTCGGTAGAGCGCATGGAGTGGCGCTCTTCTACGAAAGGACCTCTGGGAAGGAGGTACTTACCCCAGGCAGCCAGTGCTATACCGATGGATACAAGACCGACGCCAAGGGTGATTCCTTCGACCTGTGGCTGTCCTCCCTGCCAATATACTGCACCGTATCCAGCAAATCCCAGTGCTCCCAGAATGATGAAAAAGGCAATCCATCTTTCAGTATGCTTGACGTTTTTTGCAGCTGGTGCTAAGTGAGGGTCGTCCAGTACTGCAACAGGTAACGGCATGTCACTCTTAGGCATATCAATATCAGCCATCTTGTCAGTTTCATTGCTCATCTGCGGTGATCTCCTATCCAAAAAGCTACCAACATCAATCCCCCGACACCCAGTAACAGTGCAATGAATCCTTCAGCTACGGGACCTACCCCACCAAGCGCAAGTCCGCCTCTGTTCACAGGATGCTGTATATAACCGGTTACATACGCGACCAAGTCTGTCAATTGTTTGTTGGAAAGCTGTTTGGCGCTGAATCTTGGCATATTGCCTGGCCCTGTACGTACAGCTTCAGCTATCTGTGTTTTTGTGGCCAAGTGCAGCGTGGGAGCAAAGTAACCGGACGCAAGTGCATCACCTGAGCCCGTAATTGTGTGACAGGCGGCGCAATTCAGGGCAAATAGTGATAAGCCACTCTGAACGTTGGCATTATGCAGGTTTACTTGTGGTATTCCCGGACCGTTTATTTTTGAGAGTGATGCTACGAAGTCGGCTATCTCCTGAGCCTGCTTGGTGGTGTATTTTGGAGGCTTGACTGCCGGCTGTAGCGTCAAGTTTTCAAGGGGCATCCATCCGTTGGAGACCCAGAGATCTACTGTACCAGCACCAAGACCGACAAGGTTGGGTGCTCGTGAAGTTCCAAATGCATTTGCTCCGTGACAGGATGCACAGGTAGCTTCAAATAGAACCTTACCTG
>JAMCPC010000128.1:0-18736 GCA_023379725.1 Actinomycetota bacterium | reverse complement strand
AGTGGATTTGCTGTAAGATGCGCTGAGCGAAGTGTTCACCGTATTGGATGATGCAGTTCGAGGCGCGGATGATTGCGAGAGTACTTCGAAAAGAACAACTCCGGCAACCAGTATCAATGGAAGTATCCTGCTTAATTTATGTGTTATAGAGTTCATGTCAGGTAGTGAGAGATCCTTATCCGGTCTTTAGGAGGAACAAACAACTGAAAAGGCCAATCCACATTATGTCGACGAAATGCCAGTAGTAGCTTACACCCTGGAATACGCTCAATTCGCCTGGGTCACCTGACATTCCACGCATTCGACCGAGCAGAAAGAGCATTGCTACCAACCCTAATATAACGTGCAATCCGTGTAATCCGGTCATGAGGAAGAACAGTGATCCGTAAGCATTCGTGTTTGCACGCGTCGTCAGTGAAGCCCACTCCACTCCTTGGTTTATTACGAACGCCAATCCAAGTATGAAGCTCACAATCAACCAGCGTCTTGCGCTGGCTCGATTGCCTTTTTCTATCTCCCATACGGCCTTTTGCATAGTTGGGCTGGACGCTAGCAGTACAACCGTGAATATGGATGCCTGCACGAGGTCAAGTTTGGTTCCCGGTGGTGGCCATACAGCGGCGTGAGCCCTAATGGTAAAGTAGGCAGCGAAAAGACCGCTGAAGAACATCAACTCAGAGCCGAGCCATATAAGTATGCCTACGGCCAGAAGTGATGGGCGTTCAAATCTCTGCCTGTGGCCGTTAGCATCAAACGACATGGGCTTGAATGTCATGGTCTCTGCCAAATCAGACCACCTGCCTCCCGTGCTTGACGGATCCGTAAAATCTTGTTCCCATTCTGTTTTTCACTTTCGTTCCCTATTGTACTGTTCCCTGTTATTAATTCAATTATGAAGCCTCAGTAAACTGCATGAGCACCAGTAAACTGCATGAGCACTTTGCTAAAGCTACCTTAATTCAGCATAATACCATCGTCCAGCATCTGTGGCAACTCTCCAGAGTATAGTAGGTGAAGTGTCTTGGTAGATCGCGTCATTGCTACGTAAAGCGACCTTATTCCCATAGGTGATTCATCTATTATGCCTTTAGGATCCACCAGAATTACATGGTCAAACTCCAACCCGCTTGACAATGAGGCGGGCACTATGTTCAAAGCCGAGGTTTTTACCGCACTGTTGCCTGAAACGAGCTGTATCTCCCGGTTCCAGGGCGATTCGTGCCGGTCGAGGAACTCAATGAATAAATCGGCCAAGGTATTACACAGAGCAGAGGGAGCGATTATTGCACATATGCCCCCCAATTCCCCACCGGATTCCCCACTATCGGATCGCTCATCCGACGACAGGAGTTCAGTCACAATCGAGGCTGCCAGGGAAGCAGCCGTTGGAGGAAAGTTGCCCTCTATCCTATGTGCCTTGGGCATGATACCTGTAGAGCGTATTGCACTGACAGGGAGCATATCCTGCATGTATGAATCTACTACAGGTTCAGCGGCCTTCAGTATTTCTTCAGGCGTGCGGTAACTGACAGTCAACTCTACCTTTCTCATAACCTCTGGATCTAAATTCATATAGGTATATATATCATCCCACGATGATACTGGGTTTGAGCCAGTTGCCTGAGCAAGATCACCTACCAGCGTCATGTTGGCAGAGGTAGACCGCCTAGCTATCATTCGAAGTTCCATAGGAGATAACCGTTGTACCTCATCTACTACGATATATCCGTATGTTTTGGTCGGTTCGTCGTCAAGGTCTACCACCGTTCGTCCGGTATGGGCTGAGCGCGAGAAATGCATGCGTCTCTTGTTTGCAGCGTGCCGGTTTTCCTGTCCAGAATTTTTGCCAACGCCAGAACCGTATGCGCCCAACAATACCCTGGCTTCGTCTACTAGTGCTAGATCTTCATACGACCATTTGATATCCGAAGGGTCGACGCTTCTCTCTCTATAGAGCAAGGAGAGTTCTTCAGGTGTGAATAGCCCCCTGCCGGCAGCCTGAAGTAATGCCTTAGAACCGAATAGATCGTTTAGTAGCATTTCAGGGGTCAAGCGTGGCCACATTCGCCATAGTGCCGTGCGCAATTCTGGCACTTTTAGTATTCCTTCGGTAGCCTTGGCACCTGTTATATGCCTGATCATGTTGTCCACTTCGGTTACTTCGTTCAGTTCATCCAGCTCTCTGCCCTCTGGCGGCGCAACCCCGGGTGGTAATTCGGTCGGCATATCTGCCAGTTCATCAGACATCTCACGGAGCCATTGGGTGGTTCTCTTCCGTTCCCTATCACCTTCTGCAGCTATGCGTGTTCTAGCTGTATATTGTTCGAGCAGGTAGTTGCTGATCATCTGTTCGAGAATCACTCTTTTGGCGTTGTGCGTTCCTCTGAGTCGCCTTACCTCGGTTACCATACGATCAGTATCACTTGCCCTTAGAACAAGAGTTGCTGATCCGTATGGTATTGACTGGTCGTAGCGGAGCGGGCGTTCCCTTGTGCGTATGGCTCGTCTCAACAATCTGGCCATGCGTATGTCACCTTTCAACCTCGCTATTTCATAAGTATCGTTAAATGATGGTGATATGCCGCGTACCAATCCCTGCAGCGACGCGAGATGTACTCCGGATTCACCTAGTGATGGCAGCACGTGCTCGATGTATTTGAGGAATACTGGATTGGGGCCTATTACCAGGATACCTTGAGTTTCAAGTGGAAATCTATGCGTGTACAGTAGATATGCCGCTCTATGTAATGCCACTGCCGTCTTTCCTGTCCCTGGGCCTCCCTGTACTGCCAGGGTTCCGCGCAGCGGTGATCTGATTATTTCATCCTGCTCCTTCTGGATGGTTGCGATCATGTCTCTCATGTGAGCGCTTCTGGGTCTTTCCAAAGCGGTGAGAAGGGCACCCGGTGCGCCAACATTACCGGTATCCCCACCACTGCTTATTCCGTTGTCTCCACTTGATTCATCGGAAAGTTCGTGTGAATGGGTGGGTTGATCGTCTTTTGCAACAAACCATTCATCTTCCAGCGATAGTACTTTTCTGTCTCTCACCTCAATGTGGCGTCGCAGTATCAATCCCATAGTGTCTCGTCCAGTAGCACGATAAAATGGTTCAGCCATTGGAGCCCTCCAATCGATTACCAAGGGATCAAGATTATCATTTAGTACACCCATGCGGCCTATGTGGAATACCTCACGCTTACCGTCTTGACACTCTAAGTCAATGCGCCCAAAGATCAGCGGGCCGTTATCGGTATCCAGTCGCTTGATAGTCGTGAGAATACCGTTCACTGTGGCATCTCGTTCAAACTTGCTTTGGGGAGTTCCACCCTGGTAGCTTTTGAGCGCTTCAGATAGTTGCACCCGTGCATCGGTAGCCATATCTGCAATCTTCCTATGTGCGATATCAAGATGTTCCTGTTCAAGAGCTATTTCTTGATGTAGTCGATGGACTTCTATTGCTCCTCCCTAAAAGATTCAACGATTCACTGTATAACCTGCCGCACGTTATGTCGGTCAATCAACTATTATAACCTGAGTGGCCTGTCCTGCAAATAACCATGGGTTCCCGCCAGTCAGATGACCTGAGTGGTAAGACTTTTGCCGTAAGCTTTTTTTGCAATAAACTTCAGTATGATCAGTTCTCTATTACCTGCAGCAGCTAGTCGTC
This sequence comes from Actinomycetota bacterium, assembly GCA_023379725.1. Lineage (GTDB taxonomy): Bacteria > Actinomycetota > Acidimicrobiia > Acidimicrobiales > JAMCPL01 > JAMCPL01. Next base: position 15,066 of record JAMCPC010000128.1, on the reverse strand, counting down.
CAGTCGACCATGTTCCCGTTTGGTTCATGCGTCAAGCCGGACGCTCTCTGCCTGAGTATAGGCGCATACGAGGTAATGGCTCGATTCTCGACACCGTACGATCGGCTGAGCTTGCAGCAGAGATTACTTTGCAGCCCGTTAAGAGATATGGAGTAGATGCAGCCATACTCTATTCCGATATTATGGTTCCCCTGACAGCGGTCGATTTCGGTATTGAAATTACCCAGGGTAGGGGACCCTGTGTAAAAGAGCCGTTCAGATCGGAATCTGACCTGGCTAGGCTGAGGAGGCTCGAGCCCGAAACGGATATTCCTTTTGTGATTGAGACGGTGAAACTGGTCGTGGAGGAGTTACGTGATTCGGGAACGCCGCTTATAGGTTTTGCAGGTGGCCCTTTTACGGTGGCCAGTTATCTCATTGAGGGTGGGAGCTCGAAGGATTACGTAGAAACAAAAACTATGATGAGAGCAGATCCTTCTCTCTTTGATCGACTCATGAACAATCTTGCTGTGATGGCTGTCGATTTCCTGACGGCACAGGTAGATGCCGGTGCCGCTGCAGTGCAAATATTCGATTCCTGGGCGGGCATATTGACTGCTACTGAGTACAAGCGCTTTGTATTGCCATCGGTGAGACTTATTATGGACAGTACTGCTTATTTGGGGGTACCACGCATATACTTTGCACTTTCAGCCTCCCACTTGCTCGATCAGATAGCTGTTAGCGGTTGTGATGTCGTAAGCGTGGACTGGAAAATGCCCTTGAGTGCGGTTAAAGGGCAATTGAAAAATGGCAGCAATAAACTATCCGTTCAGGGGAACCTGGATCCGACTTACTGCTTTGCTCCATGGGATGCAATAGAGAAGGAGGTAATGCGGATACTTATGGAGGGTGGGGGTAGGGGTCATATTTTCAACCTTGGCCATGGCGTACTGCCCGGTACTGATCCGGAAATATTGAACAGGATTGTAGAGCTGGTACATTCGGTAGCTCCTGACAGCCTGGTGGGCTCCGCATGGTAGGTATATTGCTTATGGCGCATGGAACTCCTACTCGTATGGAGGATCTACCTTCATTCCTGGAGTCTATTCGTTCGAGGAAGCCGACCCAGGCTGAAGTGGACGATCTGCGGGATAGATACATGGCGATAGGTGGACTATCTCCGTTACTGGAATTGACCGAAGAGCACTACCGGAATCTGGCACAGGTGCTTGAAAGGGAGCACCCCGGTGGTTTTAGAGTAGCATTGGGCATGAAACACTCTGTACCTTCGATAGAAGATGGGCTGGATGCTCTGCTGGGAGCGTTGGATGCCCAAGAGGTAGATAAAATTATAGGGTTGGTTTTGGCCCCTCACTTCTCTAAAGCCAGCATAGGCGGATATGAGAGTCGCGTACAGGCAGCGCTGCAGTCAAAGCGGTCGATACGAGAAGAGGGTAGAGAAGATGGTGGATGCTTTAAGCAGATCCAATTTGATATGGTCAGATCATGGCATTTGGCACCGGAGCTTATTGATATGTGGGCAAACCGGGTTGTTGATGAGATAGCAGGCATATCTGCTGGTGATATGTCTTCAAATGGCTCACCCTTGAAGGATATGCCCCCAGAGGGGCATGGGCTGAAGGTCCATGTCGTATTTACCGCGCACAGTCTGCCAGCGCGTTTGACAGAGGCCGGTGACCCCTATGCCAGACAGGTTGCAGAGACTGCTGCTGCAATTGCTGGAAGAGCTCAGTTGCGGGACTGGTCGGTAGCGTGGCAGAGCATACCTCCGGGTTCTACGATACCGTGGTTGGAGCCGGATGTCAGTGATGTAATACGCAAAGTCGCTACTGAGGACTATGACGCTGTGGTGGTCTGTCCGGTCGGGTTTGTCTCTGACCATCTGGAGACATTATACGATCTGGATGTAGTTGCTTCTGGAGTAGCATCTTCCTGTGGTCTCCTGTACGGCAGATGCGCGTCGCTCGATCACGATATCCGCTTGGCTAGAACGTTAGCAGATGTAATAAATCGAGAGTTGTCGACCTCATGAGAGTGGCAGTAATTGGAGGCGGTATATCCGGTATGGTTGCTGCCAGGGCGCTGGCAGGCGCCTCTGTAGCGGCTTTGGCTGATATATCGGGTGATATATCGGGTGGCATAGAGGGCATAGAGGTAGATCTTTTTGAGGCATCCTCTCGTCTAGGTGGTAAATTGCACAGTGTAAAGTTTGGTGGTACCTACGTGGATACCGGACCTGACTCATTCCTTGCACGGCGTCCGGAGGCTGTCAAACTCTGTGGTGAGCTTGGTATCTCAGATGACCTGGAAGCTCCTGGAGTAAAAGGCGCTTTTATCGTTGTAGACAATAGATTGAGGAAGATACCCTCGGATCTTGCTCTTGGGGTACCAGTTCGGCTGGGCTCCTTGATTCGTTCTGTGGTGGAGCATCGTATCTTGACGGTAAGAGGCATGTCACGAGCGGCGGTAGGATACTTTTTTCCTACTCCACCCGATATGTCATTGTACGGTGTCGGCCATCAAGGTGCCCTGTACAGTACTTCTTCGCATAAACCATCCACTGATCCGGATTTAAGTTATGATGTGGACTTGGGAAGGCTGATAGAGCATCACATGGGTCGTGAAGTCGTAGCTAAGCTTGCTGACCCCCTTATTGGCGGAATACACGCAGGTAGTATATACGGTATGAGTGCTGCAGCCTTATTCCCGCCTATACTCCAGGCAAGTAAGCAGCGGGGCAGCCTTGCGGTAAACTTATCTCGTGCCATGTCGGAAGGCCAGAGCACCTCGGGTGGCCAGAATGCCAAGGACGTCAAGGGTGGCCAGAATGCCAAGGTAGCTGAGGCAGGCCAGGGCAATCCACCCCCCACGTTCTACGCGGTCAGGGGAGGAATGGCTTCTCTGGTTGGAGCACTGGAGAATGACTTGCTGCAAAAGGGCATCGTTATCCATGAGGATACTGATGTGGTTGCACTGGAAAAGTCATCAAAGGGATGGACATTGCTGCTTGATGATGGAGAGAAGGCAGATGGCTATGCAGGTGTCGTGCTGGCTCTTCCGGCTCATAGAGCATCTGGCCTGGTCGAATCATTCTCGACAGATGCAGCTCGGTTGTTCAGGTCAATACCCTATTCCTCAGTGGCGGTAATTACGTTGCGCATAAAGGAAGTATCAGCGGAAGGTCTACCTGGAGGAACAGGATATGTTGTTCCAGCTGATGGTAGAAGGCTTGTTAGCGCGTGCACGTTTCTATCCAAAAAGTGGCCACATATTGCTACGCAGGACTCTGTATTGCTTCGGGTATCCACCGGCCGTTATGGCGATAGTCGCCATCTATATATGGATGATCAGCATTTAATCGATGCCGTGCATCATGAATTGGAAAGAGATTTGCAGTTATCCTTAGAGTTGGAGGATGCATTGGTAGTTCGCTGGGAAAAGGCATTTCCCCAGTACCGTGTCGGCCATCTATCTCTGGTGGCACAGATAGCCGAAGAGATAGGCAGGGCAGGCCCAGTGTCAGTTGCGGGAGCAGCGTATGGAGGAGTGGGGATTCCAGCCTGTATAAAAAGTGGTTACGAAGCAGCGTCCTCTCTGATCAAGCAGCTTATATTAGCCTGATGAACCACGGATCGCACAATCAGAAAGTAGTTCGCCGTTACCGTTTGCTGGCTTCCGCTATAGCCGGGTTGCTGGCAGCCTTATCACTACCTCCGTGGGGTTGGTGGCCGCTTGTGTTGCCTGCCTGTGCAATTGCTTATGTTGCACTTGAAGGAATCTCATGGAAAAGACGCTCTCTCGTTGGCTGGGTATTTGGTATGGGTATGTTTGTGCCTGGACTGTGGTGGTCATTCGCATTCAATGTCTATGGTGGTGTGGTTCTGATGGTAGCAGAGTCCCTTTTTGTAGCTGTTGCTGCTGCAGTGGTGCCGGCGAATAGAGCAAGGGTAGTTGCTCTACCGGCCGCTATGGTACTTGCAGGATATTTCCGTGAAAGATGGCCATTTGGTGGATTGCCCGTAGGCGGGATAGAGTTGGGACAGGCAGCTTCACCGGTTGGCCTGGCTGGTAGGCTTGGCGGGCCGCTCCTCATCGTGTGGCTTGTCTGGTTGGCTGGAGCAGGGCTTGGACTGCTCGTCGTGTCATATTTTCCGCAGCTGCAGTTTCAGAGCGTAGAACCCACCTACTCGCCACGCATATATTCGCTATTGGGGAAATTGCTGCGGATGACCCGCAAGGCAGATCAAAATGTTGCAGATAAGGGCGGGGAATCAGATAAGGGCGGGGAATCAGATGGGAATACGGTGGGCATAGTTGTGGAGGCTGGTAGGAAGCCCGAGAGAGAAAGAAGCCGTCGATTGGCTGGGTTCATTGCACTTGGAGTTGTTGTAGTAGTAGTTATTGCAGGGATGCTTGGTCCAGATGGAGGTCCTCCGGTAGGGTATCTTCGGGTTGCAGCCATACAGGGTGGAGGAAAACGCGGCACGACGGCATTGCAAGTAAACCCCTTGACGGTATTCTATGCTCAGGTAGATGCCACCGAGGAAATACCAAAAATAGATGAGGGGAAGCTACCTCAGCTGATTGTCTGGCCGGAAGACACTGTAGCACTTGACGGGCGGCTGGAAGGCTCTGAGCATCTGGTAATACTTCAAGACCTTGTAAGGTCACTTCACGCTACTCTTGAAGCCGGAGTCACTGAACCGGTGGGATCGACTAAGTTCAAGAATTTTTCTGTTGCCATATCGCCATCCGGTAAGATCGTTAGCCGTTATGAGAAGATTCATCGGGTGCCATTTGGAGAATATGTACCGTACAGATCGTTCTTCGAGCATCTTGCATCATTGAAAGATATTCCCAGAGATGCTATACCCGGACACGGCCCCGCTGTTTTGAATACTCCCGATGGTAAGATCGGTATTATGATCTCGTTCGAGACCTTTTTTGCTCGAAGAGCCAGGGCGGCGACCAGAGAAGGTGGAAGGCTGCTGATGGTTCCCACTAATACAAACTCTTACGCCAACAGCCAGATGCCCAGCCAGGAAATAGCCGCATCGCGCCTTCGTGCCATCGAAGAGGGTCGCGATCTGGTACAGGCGGCACCTACAGGATATTCCGCCATTATAGACAACCAGGGCAAGGTGATGCAGCAAAGCGCGCTATCTCGTAGAACGGTGCTAATAGGCAATGTTGCACTACGGGATGGTCACACCATCTATGAACGCTTCGGTGATTTGCCAATATTGGTTGTATCGATCCTCTCGTTGGTCATGGCTTGGATACCACTGGAATCTTCCAGAGGATTGTTTGGAAGATTGCTCAGACGATCGTTAGGAGTATCGTCAAGAGATTGAGGGTAAAAGTTTCCTGCGTTCGCGTTCATTGGTACCTCCCCATATACCGTGCTGCTCTCTGATTTGGATGGCATAATCGAGACACTCGACTCTTACACTGCATTTCGCGCAAATTGCCTTTGCTGCCATCTCGCGGTTGCGCCGTTCATTCCTACCTTCACCCACAAACGGCGCAAAGAACATGTCCGCCTGAGGTCCTCTGCAGAGCGCTTTATCTCGCCAATTGAACTCATATCTGGTTTGTAGCATAGCTATCCCTCTCTATCAAGTACCGTACTTATAGAATAATGAAAATAATGAAAAGTTTCAATAGGCTTGAACAGCCATTTTATAACTACATATGTGGTAGCTGACTTCTGGTATACTTAATTGACCGATAGCCGTGCAATTATCCGGCTTTGCTTGATACGCTCAATAGTTATGGATCCCGAAACCTTTTACAGACAGAGCAGGGTATTTATCGTTGCCGGGAAGGGCGGCGTGGGGAAGAGCACGGTTTCAGCGGCGTTGGCTATGGCAGCAGCACGCCAGGGATTATCTGTACTGGTAGTGGATCTGGAGGGTAAGGCGGCCATTAAGGGGGCATTCGGTCTGCCTGGGGCGTTAGGTTATGAAGAAGAGATATTGTACAATGGCGGTTCGTACAATGGCGGTTCTGGGATGGTGAGAGCCAGAAAGATTACTCCCGATGATGCCCTCTTGGAGTATCTCTCTGATCATGGCTTCCATAGGGTATCGAAACGTTTGGTCAGCTCCGGTGCCCTTGAAGTGGTTTCTACTGCCATACCTGGCATAAAGGACATACTTGTGCTGGGCAAGATCAAGCAACTGGAACGCCGCGAGATGGCTGATCTTATAATCGTAGATGCCCCTGCAACAGGGCATGCAATTACCTTCCTGACTTCCGCAAGTGGACTACTGACGGCTGCCAGGTCGGGGCCTATCCGTACTCAAGCTCAAGAAGTGGTGGACTTCTTGTCGGATGGAGCACGCTGCAGGGTCATGCTGGTGACCATTCCTGAGGAGATGCCGGTCTCTGAAACCATAGAAGCTGCCTTTCAGCTGGAAGATCGTGTGGGGGTCACTCTTGGCCAAGTGGTTGTCAATGAGTGCCTGGCACCTCTTCCCCCGGTGGATATTTTAAGCAGGGAAAATAGATCTGCCTTTATCAAGTCTCTGGGTAAGAGGTATGATATGCCGCCGCCTATGCATAAGACGATAGTACCTTCTTCTGAGATAGTAGAAGCCATGCTGAGTGCAGCCGTATTTCACGAGAGCAGGAGAAGGCAGTATATTGAGCAGTTCGAGAAGCTGGCAGATGAGTTGCCCTTACCAAAGCTGGAACTTCCTTACCTGTTCAGCCCGGTACAGGGCGTAGAAGAGCTGGGATTGCTGGCTGATGCATTGATTCGTGGAATAGAAAGGCTGCCAGTAAGCGATGGAGAGGCTAGTTCGCAGGAGAGCTATTCGCAGGAGAGCGACGTATCTGATCGTCTGGGTGCACAGCAGGCATCTGATGACGCTATCAGCTTTAGGGATGCTCTGGAGGAAGGGTCACAGATTGCGGATGTCTCATCGGGTGATAATATATCTGGTAAAGGTGCATCCAATAAAGACGTATCCAATAAAGGTGCATCAAGGGGTAGCTCTGGTACTTTTGGAAAGGGATCACAGATTGAGAACGCCCCAGCTGGTAAAGGTATAGATGAGCTTATATCTGGCCACTCTGTGTTGATATGTTGCGGTTCAGGGGGCGTAGGGAAGACGACCACGTCTGCATCGCTTGCTCTCTATGGGGCGATGGAGGGACGAAAGGTATGTGTGGTCACAATAGATCCTGCCAAGCGATTGGCCGATGCATTGGGAATAGATACCCTCACTAACACACCCGTGCGTGTTGAACTTAAGTCATTGAAGGTGCAGTCCAAGGGAGAGCTTTGGGCGATGATGTTGGACCCCAAGGCTACCTTCGATGATCTGGTGAATCGCTATTCCCCTAGTGGCCAGCAAGCTGAGCGGATTATGAAAAACCGTATATACAAGGAGCTGACGTCGGCACTATCTGGCACTCAGGAGTACATGGCTATGGAAAAGCTTTACGAACTGGTCGAAGATGGCGGTTATGATCTTGTTGTCGTGGACACTCCTCCTACGCGTAATGCAATAGATTTTCTTGAAGCACCAGCCAGGCTGGTTCATTTTCTTGAGCATCGCCTGTTCAGGATATTGCTTATGCCCACGCGTATGTATCTAAAGGCCGTATCTGTTGCCACACAGGCTCTCCTGCGTACTATATCAAAAGTTGCAGGAAGCGAGATAGTGGAGGATGCTGTAGCCTTTTTCCAAGCCTTTGAAGGGATGGAGGAGGGCTTTCGTAATCGGGCGGAGAAGATGTCTGTACTTATAAGGGAGCCCGCCACTGGGTTTGTACTGGTGACTACCCCTCGTGATGATGCGGTAACCGAGGCTGACTGGTTTGCGCAAAAGTTGGAAGAGATGGACATAGACATAGATGCCTTGATAGTCAATCGTGTATCACCCGATTTTGACATTGCAGGGAAGTCGTTCCTGACATTTGAGGAGATGCCAAATGTGAAGGCGGTTTCTTCCATTTTGGCATCTGAGGACAGACTGAGCATGGATTACGAGAAGAGTTACCAGGGTGCTGACGATCCGGACACCCTGTTTGATGTATTCATGAGGAATTTTTTGATATATAAAATTATATCTGCACACGAATTGTCTACCTATGCCCACCTAGCTTCCCATCTTACCGGGGAGGCTAGTTGGATTGATAGCTCGCATACCGGGAATACCACTCGCTATGGTGCCCATAGTATCTGTACGGTAGTCAAGCTTCCCTTGATGGCCGGGGACGTTCATGATATACGCGGGCTCAGGGATATGGCATTGATGATTGCTGATGGGTGAGGCTATGCACTTGAGGGTGTATAATACAACTTGTTGTCGCTCTCAAGTGGCTACAGCGGGAAGTGGCGCAGGTTGGTAGCGCGCAGCGTTCGGGACGCTGAGGTCGCGGGTTCAAATCCCGCCTTCCCGACTTGCGTGGCGGTGTGGAGTGGAGTGGAGACGCTTCTACTTGTCGCGAGACGCTCCTGAGGTGTCCCCCAGAGCGTAAAACGGGATGGCGAATAGAAGGGAGACGCTCCTAGTTGCCGCGAAACGTTCCTGATGTGTCTATAATGAAGTTTATAGTGATGATTGGCAACTGTGGTTAGAACCAGATGAAGGAGGCCTGCGGGGTATTTGCTGTTTTTGCTCCGGGTAGAGCGGTAGCACAGCTCACCTTTGATGGGTTGTACTCCTTGCAGCATCGTGGGCAGGAGTCGGCTGGAATGGCAGTTAGCGACGGGGAACTCATTACTGTGGTCAAGGATATGGGGCTGGTATCGTCAGTGTTTGATGAGCGCACCATTGAGTGCTTGCCGGGGAACCTGGCTATTGGTCATACTCGTTATTCGACGGCAGGGGAATCTACCTGGAGGAATGCACAGCCCGTATTTAGGTCTGCCGGAGGCATGGGTATTGCGTTGGCTCACAATGGCAACCTTACGAACACCTCCGACTTAGCAGAAGACAATGGTATGTTGCCTGGAGTACTTACTACTGATTCCGATTTAGTGGTAGAGCTACTCGCTACGGCTGTTGGCAGGATGTTCCCTGGCAGCAATATGCTGAAGGAAGCCATGGTCGAGGTGTTACCCAGACTAGAGGGAGCCTACTCGTTTGTTGCAATGGATGAGTCGCGCATCTTTGGTGCGAGGGATCCGCATGGATTCAGACCGCTATGTCTTGGAGTGCTGCCTGTCGATAAGGGAGGGGAGGTCGGCTATGTTCTTGCCTCTGAGACTCCCGCCCTGGATGTGGTCGGTGCAAGGTTCATAAGAGAGATAGAACCCGGTGAAATGGTTGTTATAGATGAATCCGGAGTTCGTTCGATCAGGCTGCCGGTTGCCATGGGACAGGAGCCTCATCTGTGCATATTTGAATTTGTCTACTTTGCCCGTCCCGACAGCATGTTGTATGGCACTGAGGTGCATGGGGCGAGACGGCGTATGGGTGAGTACCTTGCGGCGGAGCTGCCAGTACGTGCCGACATGGTAATGGGCGTTCCCGATTCGGGCGTTCCAGCCGCCGAAGGGTATTCGAAGGCTAGTGGTATCCCCTACGGGCAGGGACTGGTAAAAAACCGCTATATAGGTAGGACGTTTATTGCTCCCCAGCAGGAAGCCAGGGTGGCAGGGGTAAGGCGTAAGTTCAATCCGCTGAGAGAGTCTATTCTTGGCAAGCGTCTGGTAGTGGTGGATGATTCTATTGTAAGAGGAACTACCACCAAAGCCATGGTCAAGATGCTCAGAGAAGGAGGCGCTGAAGAGATTCATTTACGTATCTCGTCACCGCCCTTTAGATGGCCATGCTACTTTGGGATAGATACGCCGGATAAGTCAGAACTGTTGGCGGCAAGTATGTCTGTAGACGAGATAGCAGACTACCTGGGAGTAGACTCTCTGGCATATTTGAGCTTGGAGGGATTGCAAAAAGCTATAGGAGTGCCGGGAGGAGGATTCTGCACTGCCTGCCTGACAGGAGAGTATCCTATTCCTGTGGAGGAGACTGCTCTGCGACGAGAGGCTGTTTTGGCGCATAGTATTTCATCGCAACGAAATACCATCGTAGTAGATCATGTAGGTTCCATATAAGTTGCGTCCTACCACCTATCTTGAAGCCGGCGTAGACCTCGGCGTTGCTGATTCGGTCATCAAGCGTATTAGCAAGCTGACTGAATCGACCAATCGTCCAGGGGTGTTGGGATCCTTGGGAGGATTTGCGGGGTGTTTTTCCATTGATACGCACTCTTATGCTGAACCTGTCCTGGTGTCGAGCACCGATGGAGTGGGGACGAAGCTGCGCGTAGCTGATGCCACATCGAGTTTCGACACCATAGGAATAGATCTTGTTGCAATGTGCGTGGATGATCTGGTATGCACCGGAGCAGAGCCACTTTTTATGCTTGATTATCTTTCCCTGCCAAAGATGGATAGTGCACTGGTCGAAGAGGTGGTTTCCGGTATAGCAGTGGGGTGCCGTACGGCAGGGTGTGCTCTCATCGGCGGTGAGACTGCCGAGCACGGTTATTCGGATCGTGGCGGCACAGTAGATTACGGCGGTAATGTAAGTCGGGACGATGAGATAGGCAAGAGTAGGCAAATAGATAAGAGCGATGAGGTAGCCAAGCAGACAGGGGTAGATGATGCGACAGGGAAACGACAGAGAGCCGTTGATCATAGAATCAGCGATTTAGCAGGTTTCGCAGTAGGAGTGGTCGAGAGAGACAAGATGCTAGGTGATCATAATGTCGTTCCTGGCGATATACTTATAGGGTTACGTTCGCCGGGACTTCGTTCCAATGGCTATTCACTTGCGCGCTACATTTTTGGGGAGGTTGCGAAAATATCTTTCGGGCAGCCCGCATGGTCAGGTGCCCAGCATACTTTGGGAGAGGAGCTTATGGTACCGTCAGTGATCTATACTCCTGCAGTGCTTGGAGCGCTGTCTGCAGGTGAAGTGCATGCAGTAGCTCATATTACCGGTGGAGGCATACCGGGAAATCTTAAGCGTTCCCTTGCAAAAGATTGCGATGCTGTCGTCGACACATCGACATGGGAGGTACCCCGTATATTTCTGGAAATACAGCGATTAGGTAATGTGGATGATGATGAGATGTTCAGGGTATTGAACATGGGTATAGGGATGATCCTGATTGCCAGTCCTGCCAGTAGCGAGGCAATACTTAGTGCTGTAGAGTCCGCAGGGGTGAGATCTCAGGTAATAGGTAAGGTCATACCAGGATCGGGCAGGGTACTTCTGACGGATCATGGGGATGATTGAGCTGATCAACCCCGCCCCGCAAGCCCCTGGCTTCAGCCATGGGGAGGATGTCGGTGTATGATGAATAACGTATCTACCATTAAAGAGTTGCGCAGCGACATACTTGATAAATCGGTGAAGGTCGGTGACTTTGTCCTTAAGTCGGGTCAGCGTTCAAATTGGTTCATAGATGCCAAGCAGACTCTCTGCCGCCCGCCCGGGATGCTGTTGGCAGCAAATGCAGTGTTGGAGGTGATCGAGATGATGCCTACTCGTCCGGATGCCATAGGCGGCCTTACCATGGGGGCTGATCCGGTAGCGTTTATTACTGCCGGAGTGGCTGCTGTCCGAGGAATAGATCTAAAGGCATTCAGCATACGCAAAGAGGAAAAGACTCATGGTGCAGGAGGTGCTGTTGCTGGCGCACTGGATACGGGAGACAGTGTGGTCGTGGTAGAGGATGTATCCACTCGCGGTACTTCACTTCTTCAGGCGGTCGAGGCCATAAGATCGGTTGGTGCCTTTCCAATACTTGCACTGGCGATTGTAGATAGAGGCGGAACGGCTGGAGAGCTTGTAGCTGAAGCCGGAGTGGAGTTCAAAGCACTTGTTACGGCTCCCGACCTTGGCTTCGAGTATGGTAGCTAGAGCTCCTAGTGCTCTGCTGGACTGTGGCGGCTGGTGGCTGAAATAACTTTTCCTACTACAGGAAAGTCTACCAATGCCTCTGCACGGAAGCAGGCAAGCCCTACGGGTAGCGCATATTCCAGAGAGTCGTATGCAACATAGCGAGGATACCATTCGGGCTTGTATTTGGCATTGAACTTCCAAAGAGATTCCATTTGCATGGCAGAGGACATTCGTTTGTATGCCCAGTACTGCAAGCGTTGAACTGCTCCATCACCCTTTTCTCTTTCAAAGATGGCTCGCATGGCAGCAAAGTTCAGGCTCAGCCCCCTCTTGCCTTCTCTGGCCAGATAAGAGAGAGTGGTACAGAGCGCAAAGTCGATGAGACCATTCGGGTGATCCCCTTTCTTGTCCCATCGCATGAGGTCAAGCGAGTAGCCGTTTATGCTGTGCGCAGGAACGAAATGGCATAGAGCAGCGGGGCTGCCTGTGGCATTTCTTACTACACACATGAGCGTACCCTCATCCCTGGCATCACATACCCTACCGAGCATCATCGAGAACCCACGTTCGAAGTCCCCCTGCCTGGAAGAGTCGAGTAAGGGTTGGATATCGTTACGCATGGTCGAGCATTCCACCTGCTCGCCATCTTTATCACGAGCATCCGTTGCATCATCCTTACGGTCACCACTCTCCCTGTACTTGGTTACGTACCTACCGCCGGTCAACTCAAATATGTCCGCCGTATATCCCTTGTTATGCAAGCGATTATATGCTTGGCGAAGTCCTTTCATCGAGTTGCCCTGTAATGAGAATTGGTCGACATTCACTATGCCCTCGTCGCCTATATACATATAGTGCATGCCGCTGTGGTGGTAGGTAGGCAGCCATTCCTCAGAGGCACCAATTACTGCAATTACCCATCCATGCTGGTCAGCCATCTGCCTGAAGGCTGCCCACGCCATCTTCCTTTCGTCTAATGGCCCTATTGGGTCAGGAGATACGACGCATACTCCATTGATGACGCTATAGGCGACTACGGAGTTTCTGAAAATAAACCATGATTTATCATCCCTTAGTGCAAAAAAGTCTAAGGTACCCCCACCGTATTGTGTGACGATATTACGTACCTTGGTGCTCTCATCATCGTGTCCCCTATGTATTAAATGAATGTCCTTCGATACGACCGGACGGGTCAGTGTCCAGGTAAACAGTACGACCATGACTATTCCGGTCACCAGCAGTACCGGTGACAGAAAGCTGTCCAGACGATGGGGCAATGCAATTTCGTGTACTCCTGCCAAGCGGGATACGACGGCAGATAGCGCCGCCGACAGGCTCAATCCACTGTGCGATCCGTCACTGTCTACGCGGGGTGCAAACATTACAACTGCCGTTGCCAGAGATATGATGCTCAGGCATCCTGCCAGAAGCCAAAATAATGTCTGACGTGCATATTCGATGTTTATAGATGCCTTGAACGAGTTGCGATTAAGCAGGATAAAGCCGAGTACGCCTGCCGTCAGGACGGTAACGATCAGCCCACCTCCGTGCAGCAAATGGAACACCAGGGTAGCCGATAGCACTACAACTGAGATTCTGTAAGCATTTTTTTGCCCCCTTCTGATTCCTCTAGCCAATGCCAGCAGAGAGAGTCCGGCGAGGATTATAAGAGCCCCGGCAGCCTGAGCTACCGCCAGCGGCAGTATTTGCAGCAAAATATGCATCCTCTCTTTCAGTGGCGGGATAACACCGGATACCAAGTCGACTAGCCCGGCCAGTCCTATGGCGATGGATGCAATACGTCTTGTGTTTGCATCTCTACGATGAGAGACGAGCGCCTTTATGGCGGCATCTTCTCGTGGCCAACTAGATCCTGCTGGAAGGGATGCAACCAACTCAGGATGGGCAGGTGGCTCGTAGTCCGGTCGTATTGGCAGCACGCGTTCCAGAAAATGCCCCGATTTCAGTAGTTCGCGTCCAACGAACAGCCTGACTCGTAGCTCTGCTCCTCCTTCAAGTTCTATCCACGATGTCTGTGCCTCGTCGACGAATACCGGAGGAAGTCCAAAGTGGGCGGGATAACTGTGTGTCACAAGACTGGAACTACCGGCGGAGGCAAAAAAAGGTTTTATCCGGCTTGTGTCATGTGCAGCGGGTCCAGATTCCCTGTCGGCTACGGATGTTGTGTTGCCGGGCTCTTTGCCAAGTCGTTCGTTGGCTCGTTCGGGAGCTATGCCGACATACGACAATTCCGGTTCGAGGGATCCTCCGGTTACAAATCCAGCGTACCCTTCGTTGCATACACCATGCGCATAGCTTCTTAGCTGATCATTTGGGTCTATCTCTACAGGTAGATAATTGTCTCCAGATACTTTTTTCAGTGCTTCTTTCCATAGCTTACGAGTCAACCACCATGCAACAGCGACCAGGAGTAGTATTTCAGCCAAGAGGATAGTTGCCGTGATAGCCAATCTCTGACCCCAATGTACTCTGGATGCTTTAATAACCATTTTCCTCGGAGCCGGGTGAGATTTGAGTAGATGAGCAAGAAACATCACTACGAGGGGGATTTTTAGAGCAATTACAAATAGTATCGGCACCAGCAGTATCCATGCGTACTTGCTCAACTTTCTGTATACCAGGCGAGACATGATGTAGCGTTTTTTAGCGTCTACGCCGGGAACACGAGATACTCCTTCACTCAGCTTTCCGGAGTATGTTCCAGAGCCCGCTCCTACATGTACTATACGGTTTCCGTCGGCAGTATGAAATACAAGGTCGGCAACGGGCATTACCTCTAATCCAGCGGCACGAAGACGCTTGGATGCCGGATTGTCGACCCCTGTATCCGTAATAACAACTACCCTACGCCCCTCCGAGGAAGCAAAGCACTCCAATTCGCTGAATAGCTTGCTATGACTTTCAATGGCCTTGATGGCGTTATTCGCTTCTGAGTTGTTTGTATTCCCATTCTCATCGTATGGATTTTGCCTGCTTACTGTATCCTCTTTGTTCTCCTCTTCGTCTACCCTGTCGAACATCGCTCCGGTTAGCAGTAGGACCCCACCTCCTGCCCATGCATTTAGCTGCTCACAGAGCAGATCGGTTGTGCGGAGTGACTGAGGGGTAGGATTGTTTGGTAGCAGAAGGTTGGATATGATTATTGCCCTGCTACCGGGGTGGACGGTTA
>JAMCPC010000127.1 GCA_023379725.1 Actinomycetota bacterium | reverse complement strand
CAGGCAGGCCAGCAAGCTGCTTTCCAAGTATAGCTCCTATGGCTTGGGCGCTTTTGGTGCAATTTGGTCCCGGAGTAAACTGGTATGGAGCGTTTGCCTGGTACCAGCTATGAGGCTCCAAGTAGAGGCCGAAGGAGACAATATGGTGGTCCTGCAGAGCCTTCTCGTATACTTCGCTTGAATCTACAAGCGACATATCGGCAAAGGCATGATAGGTATTTTCCGCTGTCAGGGCGTCCTGCTGGGCCTGCTGGACTCCTCCGCCCGTATCTTCAGTAATGAAGTTTCCCTGTCCTACAAAACTCTTTACTGATACCGTCCGGCCGTATAGCTCGAATCTGGAATTGAAATACTTGACGTAGGTTTCCAGCGTATGGAAGGTGTTGGCGTTCGTACCTATTACGCTACGTGGAACAAAGCCGTAGAGCAATTGCAGTATCTGTGACGTTGCATACCGGTAGGTAACGTTTATATGATGTGCGGTTACTCCCGGAGCGGTGGCTCCACCGTTGTCACCGCTCCACTTTGGCAGGCATATAGGAGTGTATGTGTTACCGGGAATCTGGCGAATACCTGGCCCACACTTGCTTCCCGATACCGTTACACCTGGTACACCCGATGCCGGTGGCGGTGTGACCCCACTTGGAACAACTACACTGGATTGGACATTCTGGTTGCTTGCAACCTGGACGACCTGCTTGGGGATGACCAGCATCGCCACCAGTACGATCACAATGATGATCACTCCTGATACCATATTGCGTATCTTTTCTTTGCTCATACCCCTTTATCTCATCTACTCATTTAGTTTTAAGACATTAGTCTTAAAAACTTTAGTTATGTTATTACCGCCAATTAATCTAACATGTTACACCACCCATTACACATTTGGGTGATCATTGCAGTAATATGTATTGACATGAAGTCCAATAAGTCACCTCGCCGTCATAAAAGCAGCCCAACAAAGAGCAGCCCAACAAGTCCTTCACTCAGGATAGGATCGTCTTACTTGAACAGTGCTCGCCTGCGTTTAAGTGATCGCCCGCTTGAAGCAGTATGTAGAGCTATCCTACCAGTAGGGAGTGACATGGGAGATGTGCGGGCGAATACAGAGGCTTTAAAGCGCTACCTCACTTACCAGCCATCTTACATTAATATGGCAGTTCGTTCTGGAGCTGTTACAATGAACTTGTTGTCAAGGGCACTCACCGGACGGTCGTTGTATGATGCTACCCCCGAAGAGAGGGAAAGGGTAATTGCATCACTGACCAGAACTACGCTCGGAAGTAATGCCATGGAAGGATTGAAGGCTCTTATACTGTTGGCGGCAGGGGCCGAAATGGCCACCGGTGAAATTTTGGAGATATCGCGTAAAGCTTCTATAGAGCGTCCGGATGCCATATTGGACGTAACACCCTCAATTTCCTGGTCAAGTGGGAGGCGCTTCGATGTCATCGTGATAGGTTCCGGGGCCGGAGGTGCAATGGCTGCCATGGAAATGGCAGAGGCAGGTCTGAATGTAGCCATTATCGAGGAGGGTAGGCGCTGGACAGTAGAGGAGTTCCGTACCATTCATCCTCTGGATCGCTTTGCTGGACTGTATAGAGATGGTGGATCTACTACTGCGCTGGGGCAGCCACCTGTAGTATTACCTATAGGTAGGGCTGTTGGAGGTACTACCGTGGTGAATTCCGGTACATGCTACAAAACTCCGAAGGACGTCCTCTTACATTGGCGCGACAATGCTGGCCTTACCCTGGCTGACCCCGATGATTTTATGTCGTTACTTGATAGGGTATGGGAGATAGTAAAGGTTGGTCCAGTTCCCCTGGATGTCATGGGCAAGAACGGAAAGACAGTAATGAAAGGTGCAGAAAAGCTGAGCTGGTCCACCGGTCCGCTTGACAGGAATGCACCCGGGTGCGGTGGTACCTGCCAGTGTGCAATCGGTTGTCCTAAAAATGCCAAATATGGTGTCCATCTCAATGCTTTGCCTGCAGCCTGCGCGGCAGGAGCACGGATCATATCTGAGGCGAGGGTGTCAAGGTTGCTTATCGAGGATGAACAGGTTGCCGGAGTGGAGGCAACTCGTACGGATGGTTCTGTTTTCAAAGTATTCGCCCCCAGAGTGGTCATTGCAGCCGGTACTACAGAGACTCCTCTTCTTTTAAGAAGGAGTGGATTGGGAGGCCACCCGATGATCGGTAAGAATATGGCGATCCATCCAGCTATCGGTGTAGCCGGCCGGTTTGAAGAAAATGTCACAGCATGGCACGGAGTACTGCAAAGTGCGTATGTGGATCAGCTTCATGAAGAGCATGGAATATTAATGGAGGCAACCTCTACGCCGCCGGGGATGGGCTCAATGATACTACCGGGTTTTGGGCATAGGTTGGTTACTGAGATGGAGAGGGCAGACCATCTTGCGACACTTGGAAGTATGGTGGCAGACCTCTCGGTAGGAAGGGTGATCGGCAGGAATCGTGCCACTCTTATATACAACCTCTCCAGACGAGACGGCAAGAGACTCATGGAAGCCGTAAGAGGATCGGCCAAAGTGTTGCTCTCTGCAGGAGCAACCGAGGTACTTACTGGAATACCGGGACAACCGCCGGTCCATAATGACCAGGAACTGAATGATGTCATCTCACGATCGGATCCGCGGACATTACATCTTGCGGCATTCCACCCTGTAGGAACTGTAGCTGCCGGGTCTGATCCTGAACGGTTTCCTGTGGAGCCGTCAGGGGCATTACGGGGACTTCAGGGGGCATGGGTAGCTGATGGTTCGCTTATGCCAACCTGCCCAGGGGTAAACCCCCAAATCACCATCATGGCTATGGCTCTGGCCGTAGCTGGCAATATTATTGAGCATAGGTAGGATTATTGAGCATGGTAGGCACGAAAGAATCTACCCGCCACAGACCTCAGTGGGTGCTGACCATAGCTGGCAATATTATTGAGGAACAGTAGGATGTATAGTGAGGATGTTACCTGGGTCGCAGTACGCTTCTATCTCCCTGGCGTAAGCCGTTGATTATATCCCTGTATGTTCCGGCGGCATCCAACCCCATTGCGTCTGTTGGCATTATCTTTGTACCCCTCTCCCGGTCTACTCCGTAAATTCCGAATCTGGGCTGGTAGCTACCCCATTCGTAGTTGTCGGCAAGTGTCCAGTGAAAATAGCTTCCTACAGGGATACCGGCATCGATAGCATCCACCATCGCTGCCAGATTATCTCGTATATAATCCGTACGTTTCAGAGAATCCAGGCGCGGGTAAGCTCTTCCGTTATGCACCCTGGAGCACATGCCATTCTCTACGATCCATAGTGGCTTGTCTGGTAGCGTATTGGCACGACAATATGTTATCAAACCCTCTGGATTCTCGGGGTCTTCCCATAATGGCTTTGCCGGCAACCATACCCTGCCACCCGATGTACGATGACCCGGAGCTACTACATGGTGGGTGGATACTGGATCGTAATAGTCTATTCCTACAAAGTCCAGTGCAATTTCATGGGGAGATGAGTATACGGCATCTATAGCCATCTGGCTGTATGGCAGCTTGCTGGGTAGGGTCTCTCCACGGACACGGTTTATACGTCTCCCGTAGCTTGATGACCCCTTGCTATGCCTGGTTGTGCCGACTGGAGAGTACCTGCCTGCGAGCTTTCGAAGTAGCTGCTCAGGCAGAGAGGGTGGCGGTAGTTCGCTGTACCATGCTTGGCGGCGTTCGGATATCCACTCGTCAAGATCGTCCCGTGAGACCCCGTAACTTCGTGCTGCGATTATATCTATCAGCATCTTGTCGAGTTCGTATATGCTTACACAGGTGTCATTGGTGGTCACGTTTGCCTCGGGTTGCAATCTGTGAATTATCTCGTACGCTTTTATATGGGCAGCCATAAGGTGATCGGCAGCTGTGGCTACCTCTGCGATCGATCCGGTACGACCTGGAGGCATAATGCCAAAGAGATACGACCCCATAGATATTACATTCATTTCGTTTATCGTTACCCAGTTGGATACATGCTCCTTTAAGCGACCGGCTGCTAGCTCTACCCATTTGGAAAACATTACCGGCGCGTCAGGCATGAGCCAGAAATCCTCTCCCAGCCAGGATGGATGGGTAAAGTGATGGAGCGTGACCAGCGGCTCCAGCCCCCTTTCCCTGCACGCCTTGGCAATGTCCACATACCTGTCGAGTGCTCCGGTATCTATCTCTCCCTGGTGTGGTTCTACTCTGGCCCACTCTATGCCGAACCTGAACGCATCACAGCCCATTGCGGCTACGAGGTCAAGCATCTCTTCATATCTGTTCCAAAAATTAACAGCTATGCCGGAAGGCTCGACCTTTCCTGCCATCTCCCACCAGAGCCAGTTGTTTGCGGGCTCTCCCGGCCCGTTGAAACCTCCCTCTACCTGGAAGCCAGCCGTAGCGACCCCAAAATGAAATCCGTCGGGTAGTATCGGTTCTGCCGAGGGAGTTCCACTCTTACTTGAGGCTGCTGGCCTTTTGGCCGATCGGCTGGTCGTTTTCCTCGTTGGTGGAGCAGCTCTCTTGTCGGGTGGTTCTACGTTTGGTTGTGTTGCGGCCCGTTGTGCCGCAGCCTGTTGTGTTGCCGCCCGGCGGGCTGTCTCACTAGCGCCTTTTTGAGCTGTACCTTCCTGGTTGGTATCTCCTTGAGCAGCACTGTCTTGAGTACCCTTATTCTGAGTCATGTCTTCTTCAGTCATGTCCTATAGCTTGGCACATTTTCAGTGCCTGTGTCTACCAACGGGCAATCGGTCATCGGTGATCGGCAATCGGTCATTGGTCATTGGTCATCGGTGATCGGCAATCGGTCATTGGTCATTGGTCATTGGTCATTGGTCATTGGTCATCGGTAGGTAGCCTATCCGCTGGCTTGTTCGGTTTATCTAAGGTAAACTTAAATACATATGAATGGCATTGACTTGGCACGGAGTACTCTCTCCATGCGTTGGAGAAGGCAGCGCGGACGCTTGGAGGTGTGGTACGCTACCATCTCTGACCCAGAGACAGGAATTGGATTGTGGATCCATAATGAGCTTGTCTCACCTACCGTCGCAGGCGAACTACCGTATCTTCATGGATGGGCAGCTCTTTTCCGTAAGGGCATGGATCCTATACTGGAACGGTTTGGCCCGGTATTGATGGAGTCGGGATCAGCCGCCTCAGCGGATGAGGTAGATGCTATCCCGGTGACAAGTGGTATGGTCATCGAAGCGGGGCAGCTTCAGGGCAAGCTGGAGCAGTTGAGTTGGGATCTTGCGCTGCACGAAGGTAATTCAGCAAAGACCCTTTTCACCTTTCCAAGCTGGGCGTGGTCAAAGGAGCTATTGCCAGGGGCACAGGTGGTTCCGGTGGCCAGTACGGCAGTAAGCGGAACGATACATTTGGACGGAAATCCGTTGAAATTGTCAGAGATAGCCAGGGGTAACATTGCTCATATATACTCGCACAGCAACTCTAAGAGATGGGGATGGCTTCATGCGGAATTGGGGGGTGGCGATGTACTTGAAGTAGTAGCAGCAACGCCAACCCGGCCAGGATTATCCTCCCTTCCCCCCTTTACCCTTGTGCAGCTACGCCTGGGAGGAGTTGATTGGCCGAATGATCCTATGGCAGCAGCACTCATGTTCAGAACATC
>JAMCPC010000126.1:2965-7620 GCA_023379725.1 Actinomycetota bacterium | reverse complement strand
ATCGGACACTAAAGCGCCCTGTAATGAAGAGCGTCTCCAGTACCCCGACGCACCGCCAGACTTCTCCCACAGAGCGAGGTCTGCTATGCTCATAGTCTTATCTGATGACTTGCACATGTCATATACCGTCAATGCCGCTACTGCGCATGCCGTCATGGCTTCCATCTCTACCCCGGTACGATCAACAGCCTCTACCCTCGCCTCCACCTCTACATATTCATCCCCAATAGAAAAATCGATCTGAACAGCACCTACAAGCAATGGGTGACAGAGTGGAAACAGCTCAGAGGCTCGTTTGGCAGCTTGAATACCTGCTACCCTGGCGGTCGCAAGTACATCACCCTTCGTCATTGCATTAGTGGCTATAAGCGATGTCGTCTCCGGGAGCATCATGACCTTGCACCTGGCAAGGGCGCGCCTATTACTAATCTCCTTAGGGCCTCTATCCACCATCTGTGCCCTACCAAGCGGGTCAAGTGGAGTGAGTGATCGTCCTGGCATATATCCAGTATAGCGGCTAAGAGTTGCCTGATGCCAAATTCACGCTCGACAACACCGCTGTGCCCATCTTAATGAAGCAATAGGTTTCCTTACCGTGAGCAATACCGTAGGCGAAGCACGTTACTTCATATATCAATACGGCAAACGATATATCAATACGGCAAACGGAACGTTAATCAAGTTCCTGTACCATGAGCTGGCTGTGAAGGCGCTTCCCGTCCCTGGTACGCTCCCCTGGTACCGGTGGATTGTTACCTTCTTTGCGAAATCCCATAGCCTCAAAAAAGGCAATAGCCCTGTGATTCTCCGCCAGAGTTCCTAAGTGGCAACCAGGTACTTTAAGGTATCGCAACCTATCCAACCACGTCCGCATAAGAGCAGAGCCGGCTCCGTGGCCAATTGCCTCCTGCAGAAGATCTATATGCAGATGAGCCGGCCAGCGGGGATCACCTTCCAATTTTCGGTCTGATGGACGTATCTTTCCGGTCATCACATCGGTAAATATATCCCATGCGGATCTCCAGACGAATCCTGCCGTCCCCGGCATGAATGCTATGCCTCTCGTAAATACATGCCGTATAACCACCTTTTCCGGAGTGGGAGCACGCCTGGAATCTACGCATCCGAGTAGGTAACCAACTACTTCGCCATCCTTGTTCTCCACCACCAGCGCTGATTCGGGCTCCTGATCGGTATAGTAACCGGTAAACGTGTCAGCTATGCTCTTGGCATCCTTCCACTGCCAGTCTATGGGCTCTCCCATATAACCTGTAACATAGCAAATATACCTTACCGCGGCGCGGTCTTTCGCTTCGTATGGCCTGACGAGTAAATCGCCTACCTTTACTACATCATTTGGTGCGTCCATTACTCTACCTCCAAACGGCTGTGCAACTAAGCTATTGCCAGCAACTCCTAATGAGATTATACCTCACGCGAACAGGTAGCATCAGTTATCAAATATTACAGGTGCATTATCCTACCTATAGCCAAAGCCATAATCCGCGCTCGCTCCTTAGCCATCAGGTCTTGAACTGAATATCTGCATAACGCAACAACAACTCATGCACCTCTCCTCTGGTGTCGACTGCACCAGCCATGCCATATATAGGAGTCATCACGCCCATAGTACCTGGAGAGTTTCTCACCTCTTCTGCGGACTCAGCCAGATCATCGATAAAGCGTGCCGCTACACCCTCAATAGTATGTCGTAGAGTGATACATATATGCACGGCTGGTGGGTTCTGCAATCCATTCAGGCTCCACCCCCTCCTGGTCATCGCGTCTGCAACAGCATAAATGTCTATCTCGTCTGAGGTAAAGGAGATCACCCAGAGCGGATTACCCAAAATACGTATACCATCTATATGCGATATACCCTCTTTGATCTGATCGGCCGTACTCAGGATGGACTCGGTAGCCTTTAGATAGCCGTCCTCCCCAAATGCAAGCATTGCGGCCCAGCATTCAGCGGAAAGTGCACCTGGCCTACTCCCGGCAAAAGTGGGTGAATAGTAGAGCCCACCCATCCAATTTGTCGTGGTGTACATCTGATACCTGCGAAGTAGAGCATCTCTGTAAAGAATGACCGAACTACCTTTGGCTGCATAACCAAACTTATGCGTATCTGCTGAGAGGGAAGTCACCCCAGGCAAGCTAAAATCTGCAGGAGGTACCCGCCTTCCCAGGCGTCGTGCAAACGGGAGTATGAACCCCCCCAGACACGAATCTACGTGTAGACCTATACCTCGTTCGGATGCCAGATCAGACAGCTCCTCAATGGGGTCGATAATGCCATGTGGGAAGGAGGGAGCAGAGCCTACTATGACAGCCGTCCTGCCGCTTATAGCATTTTTCATGGCTTCCATGTCGACTCGCCAATCACTGTCCAGCCCTACTTGTACCAACTCCATATCAAAGCATTGGGCAGCTTTTTCAAATGCAGCATGAGCACTGGCAGGTGCTACTATTTGAGGTTCGGCGATGCCTTTTTCGGTTCTTGCCCAATCACGGTATGCCCTCATAGCCAGCATGATGCTCTCCGTTCCACCGGAGGATACGGTACCACAAACGCTTGAGACACCATCATCTCCTCCACCAAACAGAGAAGCAGTCATGGCTACTACCTCGGCCTCGTATTTTATAGCGCTTGGCCAGATATCGGGATGGAGGGGGTTGGCCTGAGAGTTAATAGAGTAGACCTCGTTCAAAAAGTCTATATGGGAGTCATCGCCATTGTACACCGCACCGGAAACATATCCAGAATGCCACTTAGCCCGTTCACGAACAGCCAATTCATTCATCTCAGTCAGTATGTCTTCGTGTGCTTTTCCCTTTTCGGGTAATTTACGGTATACATGGTGAGAATCCCTGTACGGACGCAACTCAGACTCGAGCACCTCCATGATAAAATCAAATTCTTCTTCAAGCATTGAGCCTCCTGTAAATACCATGTGTCTTTTTGTAGATATCTATGTAGCGCTTATAGCCGGATTCATAAATTGGTGCAAGATCCGGATCGGGCGTCACTCTGGTACCCGTTGCCACCATACCATGTATATCACCAGCCTGTATCCTCCCTACAGCCAACCATGCCAGCAGACCCGCTCCACGGACATTCGCCAGAATAGGCTCATCCACCGGTATTATATCGCGTTGTAGTACATCTGCATGGATACGAGCCCAGAGTGCAGACTGGGCTCCGCCTCCGATAAAAGCCAAGCTGTTGCAGCGGTGTCCGGTAAATGACTCTACTGCATCCAGAAGCCACTTGGAGTTGAACGCGACACCTTCATAGATTGAACGGATAAGCTCATTTTGAGTAGTGTAAAGGGATAAATTGTGCAAGCCCGCCCTGAGTGTATGGTCATCTACAGGTGAGCGCTCACCATTAAGCCATGGCGTAAAGATAACTCCTCCCGACCCGGGAGAAGCTACTGATGCTGCCCGTTCCATAGCTGCATATAGGACACCTGGAATACGCTCTTCTGCTCTCGAATAGACCGACGCTCTTTTGGCCGGCATATCGCTAAGTACTGTATTTTGCTGATTTGAGGTATCGACATTGCCTGCCTCGCTCTCTTTAATACCCGCAAACAGGGTAGACAGTGCAAAATCCAGACATGCCCCAGCTGTTTCATGCTCATCGGCTACCAGGTAACGGCCGGAAATTGCAGAAGGTATAGAGGCAATATTATGCAATGCACTAGTCTTTTTGAATGGCACGTGGCAGGATATCCATGAGGACGTTCCTATGTAGAGATGCATATCAAAATCATCGACCGCTCCCGACCCTACTACCGCAGAATGCACATCCCCTGATCCGGCCGCAATGGGGATACCAGCAGGTAGACCCATATCAGATGCTGCCTCTTTATTTAGATGGCCTGCAATTGATCCCGTTGCAATCAGATCCGGTAGTTTTGCAGCATCAATTCCTGAGATACTCAGTAGCCTTTTGTTGTATTTGACATTATGAATATCGCGATTATCGGTTACCCAGTGCAGGCAAATAGAATCATACGATGCATATGCCTGCCCGGTAAGTTTCATACCGATCCAATCGACTGGCTCCAGGAACTTGTAAGTTGCTTCGTAAAGTGCCGACTCATGATTCTTTATCCATAGTATGTGTGCGATCGGATCCTTACCTGACATTCCCGGGGCACCCCCGGCCAACCTGATCCAGCTGAGTATCTTGGATACCTGGTAACCCATGACCCTTGGAAATCCACCGACCTGGTTCTCTATGTCTTTCGTACCTCGTGAATCCATCCATATGATAGCAGGACGTAATGGATTACCTGTCTCGTCTACCGCGACAGTGCCAGACCATTGAGCAGTACAACCAATAACCGCTATATCTTCGGGATCTATGCCAGCCGTTTCAACCACCTCCTGTGTCGATGCCGTTATGGCCGCCCACCACTGACCGGGGTCCTGCTCTGCTCCCCCACCTACAATGAAGGTAGTATCTATTGCCCTGGATACTACTGCAGTGATTTCACCGGAAGCTGAAAGAATGGCCACCTTTGGTCCACCTGTCCCAAGGTCTATGGCAAGAACATATCGTTTGGATTGCAACTCTAAATTTGTTATAAAAGCATATTAGCTTGAATGGATACTATTCGCATAAGTTGTGACATTGACCCAAC
>JAMCPC010000126.1:0-2745 GCA_023379725.1 Actinomycetota bacterium | reverse complement strand
CAGCCTGGCAATAAGCCACGATCAGCATGGCGCAGTGTGGCTATCCCTGCCGAACATGGTGGATGGGGGTTGACAGCTGAAGCGGTACTGCTAGGTCTACTGATTCGACCAAGTGTAGCAGGGATTGCAATTGGGCTGGCCGCTATACTGGCGTTTCTGGCCCGCACACCACTGAAATTGGCTATGGTAGATTATCGGCGTCACCGTAGATTGGAACGCTCCGTACTTGCCGAACGCGTAGCGGGCATTGAACTGGCACTTTTGGCAGCCATGATATCAGTAGCTGCCCTCTATGGTCATGAGGACTGGTGGATACCGCTTATAGGCACCAGCCCGTTCTTCGTTCTTGAGCTATCTTTTGACATCCGCAGCAGAGGTCGCAGGCTAATACCTGAACTAAGTGGCGCATTGGGGATGGGAGCGGTCGCCACATCGATAGCCCTTAGCGGCAATGAATCGATACATGTAGCCCTTGGTCTGTGGGTAGTACTGGGGGCACGGGCAATTGCATCCGTGCCATTTGCCAGGACGCAGGTTCGTCGAATGAAGAACCAATCAGACAGCCGGCTGGTTGCGGACATCCTACAACCGGTAGCAATAATTGTTGCTCTCACCGGATGGACACTCAATTGGACTCCCTGGCTTGGAGTATTAGCCATCTTCCTGCTGGCGCTGTGGAACCTGGTAGAGATCCGCCGTCCTGTACATAGCGCTAAACGAGTAGGCCTACTGCAATCCGCTGCTGGCTTGATTGTAGTAGTGATGACAGCCATAGGCGTACATATCATGTAAGATGAGTAATCCAGCGGTACTGCTGACATCGTCACCCTGACCAAAGCCAGGATCCGACAGAGAATGTTTGGTCACGGAACGGAGAGAAGAGATTGGTAGGCTGCGTATGCGCTTTTTACCACATCGACATTTGCCTGGTACCCAATCTGGGATGACAGCATATCTACCATCTGCCCACCAAGTCCTACAGACGGATAACTGACCATCCCCTGTGCATTGGCAATAGGATTACCTGGCTCATAGGCAATACTGCCGGTGGAGCTGCCCAACGCAATACCAGCAACTGCCACTCCCCTTCCCTGCGCAACACCACCAGGAGTAGCGGGTATGGTAGCCAGTACCGGCTCCTGCGTCCTGTAAGTAGGTTTACCGCCGGGAACTGCATCATTGGAATTGGCTATATTACCTGCAGTCGTATCAAGCCAAGTCGACATCGCATTGATGCCGGAACCAGCAGCTAATATTGCTCCCATACTCATAGTTGTTTTTTCGGCATAATACTGTAAAACCTTAACCGTGCTCAAGCTGACTCTATCCTCACGGTACCTTTACCAAAAAGCTACCACAGTACCTTCGCCTACACACCAAGCTAAATCGGCACAATTACCTCTTCCTCCCTGGAAATGCTAAAGGTACATGCTACTTCGACCGATAATATAAAAGTATGAGTGGTATCAGTCCATTGACCCCCAATCAGTTGAATCTTCAAAACGCTGCCTCCCTGCTCAATGTAGGATCGCCAGCACAACAGCCTGGATTGGCTCTTTCAGTGGATTCAGCACAGTACTCATCAGTTCTGCCGCAAGCTTCTACATCCAATCCACTCCAGCCACCCTCTTGGATACTACAGGTAGACGGTGGTGCATTTGGGATACAGGAACAAAACGCCGCATTGAATGCGCTACTGGCCGATGCCAACCAGTACAACGTAAATACTTACCTCTAAAAAGTAAACACTGATTAATTAATCTTTTATCAGGCCTTTAATCAATTCCTTACCACGCCTTTTACATAAAGTCGGCATAAGTAATGTCCTCAAGGCAGGCGCCATCCTGTAGCAACGGCTTCCGGCCATTTATCTATCACGGAACAGCCCACATGATGATATGCCCCATGGATGAAACGGCTGACCTCATACATGACTGTTGGAGAATATGCCATTTCCGTATGGGAGAGAAGTAAAGGACATCCTTGAAGAGCGTAAGGTGCTGCTGCCTTACCAAACATAGCCAGATCATATGACGATTCCACTGCAAATGCTTTAATGCTGGCTGGAAGTGCCGTACCAAATAATCGCTGTGCCTGGCCTTTGGCCTCCATGGTAACGAGAATGGAGTCACGTGACCTCACCGTACCAAACTTGATGGATCGACCAAACTGAGTAACAGCCCTAAGGCCAAATGACCCCACTATCCCGGATCCAGAATGGCCTATCACGTATCCTATAGAATGCGAGACCGGAGCCAGCAGGACAAGATTTCTTACGGGACTGTCCTTCCATCCCCTTAGAGCATCCCATGCTATCCATGCCCCAGAGGAGTGAGCAACTACCGTAACTGGAGAGCGCAGCCTGCCGACTTCCTGCCTGAAATAAAATACCGACTTGCCAATAGGCTGAGTAGTCTGATCCTGCGTGTATGGCCTACCTGATGTAATAGGACACTCGGCATCCCCTTTGGCTGCCCCGCCGCCGACTCCGGCATAGGAGTAATACACTGTCCGTGAGCAACTGTATCCAATCGATCGGGGTTGTAAGCCAAAAATAGCTCCATATCCACTACTCGTATCGATACCACCAACCAGAAACAACGTGCCACTCGACCTGGATGCTCTATGGGCAAGCTGAGGAGAGTTGATTGGTACATACACAATCACGATTGCCAGCACTGCCGTCACAGACAAAGCAGCCAAGCGCCTGACGGCCACCCCAGAATGCTCAGAAGAAAGGTAACG
>JAMCPC010000125.1 GCA_023379725.1 Actinomycetota bacterium | reverse complement strand
CCTCCTGCAATGCGCATGCCGGGTACGGAGAGCAAAAACTCTGACCATGCATAGGTGCCCCACTGTCCGTTATCAGCCGTAATCTTCATACCCAGTACCTCTGACAGTAGGTTGCATATACGGGTGAAGTTCTGAGTGAGAGATAGTTTTGCTATAGACATTTCGGGCCCCGGCAACTGGTTTGCAGCCAGTTTTGACATGGCGCGTATATTTGTATACGAGGCTATTTTCAGATTTATAATTACTTGTGCCAAGTCCTGCCTGATTAAGGGGTCAGATGATTTACCCATCTGCTTTACCAACTCCATCAGTCTCCATGTTCCGAGCGATCCCAGCCCAGATCCACCGCCTCCACCCCCTATGGCAGCTCTCTCGTTCATCAGTGTAGTCAATGCTACCGTCCATCCACCATTGACATCTCCCAGTCGGTGGCTGTCAGGGATACGGACATCGGTGAAGAACACTTCATTGAAGGATGCACCACCGGTCATCTGACGTAATGGTCTCACCTCTACACCGGGTGCATGCATATCAACTATAAAACCGGTCAGTCCTCTATGCTTTTCGACATTTGGATCGGTACGGCAGATAATTTCACCTATATCTGAAAGGTGCGCTCCAGATGTCCATACCTTTTGCCCATTGATTACCCATTCGTCTCCGTCCTTGATTGCTTTGCTCTGCAGGCTGGCCAGATCACTTCCAGAGCTTGGTTCACTGAACAACTGGCATGCAACGATATCGCCTCGATATAGCTTTCGCAGGTACTTGTCCCTTACCTCCTCTGTTGCATGAGCGAGGATGGTAGGTGCAATCATGCCAAGACCTATGCCGAAGACGGCCTGTGAAGGTATATTAAACCCACTTTCAAGATGATCGTAGATCCGTTGGTAAGAGCGAGGGAGATTCCTACCACCGTATTGTTCTGGTCCGGTAATCCACCCGAAGCCGGCATCAAAGCGGCGCATTGACCATGATTTAGCTGCTTCCAAGTCTGTCCGATCCTCCTCAGGTGTACGCTCCGGGAATAGGCTTACCTTGTCGGAGCCCTCTCCCCATTGACGAGTTATCTCCACTCTGGGCTCAGCATTTGATTGAAGAAAGTCAAGAGCTTCTCTCTCAAATGCCTCTTCGGAGATTGTTTCTACCATCTACTCACCTCATTTCAATCCTGTATAATGACATTTCGACGTTTAATGCTATCACTTTATATCTGATGTATTCAGTACGGCAAATCCCACTAAGTAACTACCCATATACGCTCAGACATCCAGGGAGACAGAATAACGGTGCCTCTTTTCCCATCCAGTTCTACCGTGCCGTCATGTCTATGGTTTATAACGGTCAGTACCGCGCCGGGTATGATCCCATTGTCATCCGCGAGTTTTAGAGCCTCCCCGTCCATCTCCATCTCCTCGGTTACCCGCTCTACGGTGATCTTTCCACCTACGGTTGCATCAGATAGTGGAATAGCGTGGGCATTACCTCTGGAGTGTGATTGACTGGTATCTCCAACTTTCCGTCGAGCTTGCTGTTTTGTGCTTGTTGCAATTGTATCGATTTTATCGGTCGGTTCTATGTCGGACATACTCGGTATAGGATTTCCGTGAGGACATGTAGTTGGGTTGCCAAGAAGTGTTACCAGGTATTGTTCTACTTCATCAGAGATGACATGTTCCCATCGTCCCGCTTCGGCATGGGCTTTATGCCAGGGGAGCCCGATAATGTCGACCAGAAGCCGTTCTGCCAGCCGGTGCTTGCGTATTACGCTGATAGCACGTGTACGCCCTTTTGTGGTGAGAGACAGATGTCGTGGCATTCGATGTAGATATCCATCAGACTCCAGGCGCTCCAACATAGCCGATACCGTAGGTACTGACCTACCAATACGCTTGGCGACACGTGCTTGTATGACGGGCGCCCCTTCTTCTTCCAGCGACCATATTGCTTCAAGATATTCTTCAACCGGTGGATGTACCTCTTCAGTCATGGTGTTACATCCATCTTAGCGTATACAGCTATGATGGATGGGATGAGTCTTCCGGAGGCACTTCTTATTCTGGCTGCTTGCCTGGTGGGTGGGTATATACTTCAGGCTGTCGGGGTGTCCATAGCCATTGTAGCTGCCCGCAGGCGTGCTACTCCTATTATGCATGGGGGTCTGAGTCATATCAAAGGGCCGTTACGTATCCTTGTTCCATTTGTTACTGTGGCTGCCGGCCTGCCTGAGGTGCGTCTTGCCGGTAACCTGAGAGGTTGGTTTGATCATGGTGTGGGGATAGTCGTCATCCTTGCTGTAGCCTGGCTTGCAATACGGCTGGTGTCAGTGGTGGAAGATGCTGTACTCGGTAAGTACACGCTGGCAACCACAGCTACGTCACACGCCGCCCAGAGTCAGCACGATCAGGAGCAACTGGACAAGGCTCAGCGTATCCATACCCAGGTAAGGCTTCTACGCAGGATAATAGCAATAGTTATCTTAATCATAGCGGCCGGAGCCATTCTCATGAGTTTCGGTAGGGTAAGGGCATACGGTGCTTCGCTGCTGGCATCTGCGGGAATCGTGGGGATAGTGATTGGCTTGGCTGCACAGCCTATCATGACCAATCTTCTGGCCGGTGCTCAGATAGGAATTGCTCAGCCCTTCAGGGTAGACGATGTCGTGGTGATAGACGGGCACTGGGGACGCATAGAGGAGATCAGCCTCACTTATGTGGTAGTAAGGATATGGGATCTTCGCCGCTTGGTGCTGCCGATTTCCTGGTTTGTGCAGAATCCGTTCGAGAACTGGACGAGATCAGGTGCCGACCTCCTCGGGTACGTGCATATTGAAGTGGATTACAGTGCTCCGGTAGACAAGATTCGTGAGGAGCTTCACAGGATATTGCAGGCATCTCCACGGTGGAGTGGATCGGTCTGGAACCTTCAGGTAACTGCTGCTGGTCCTTCTACATTGCAGGTGAGGGCTCTTATGAGTGCACGCAATTCGCAGGACTCTTGGGATTTACAGTGTGAAGTAAGGGAGAAACTAGTAGCATTTTTGCGGGACAACTACCCGAGCGCACTGCCGAAGATAAGATTGGAAGGTGAGAGATTGGACGGCTATAATTCTTCCTACAGTACAGGTGATGATGATCCTGGTAGATATGAGGAGGGTCCCACTACGGTAATGAGAAGAGGAGATCCATTTTGACCGTTTGGTCAAGAAGACTTAATATCTGATATAGTAAGACTCTGAATTAAACATTGCCGGGTGAGTCATTGGAGTACAGAAACCGGCGCATAGGCTAAGTTAAGGAGAGAGGTTAATGAATTTTACCTTCACTGAAGAGCAGGAAGAGCTGAGGCGGCAGGTACGCCGATTTTTGGAAGAAAAGTCGCCCATTTCTGAGGTGAGACGTCTCATGGAGACAGATGATGGCTATGACAAGTCAGTCTGGGATCAGATGGCAGGCCAACTCGGACTGACAGCGCTTATCATACCTGAAGAATATGGTGGAGCAGGCTTTGGTTATGTAGAGCTAACCGTAGTGCTTGAAGAGATGGGAGCTGCATTGCTCTGTGCGCCATTTTATTCGACTGTCGCACTTGCTACCAATGCACTGCTTCTTTCAGGTGATGAGCAAGCCAAGAAAGATCTGTTACCCGGAATAGCATCGGGAGAGACAATAGCCACCTTTGCCTATGTGGAGGACTCAGGCAGGTGGGATATTGATGGAGTGGAGCTGGTTGCCTCTAATGGTTCGAATGGTTGGACGCTCAATGGTTCAAAGATGTTCGTCGTCGATGGCAATACTGCCTCGTCAATCATAGTGGCAGCGAAGACACCCAAGGGAGTGAGCCTCTTTGCTGTGA
Source organism: Actinomycetota bacterium (assembly GCA_023379725.1). Taxonomy (GTDB): domain Bacteria; phylum Actinomycetota; class Acidimicrobiia; order Acidimicrobiales; family JAMCPL01; genus JAMCPL01. The sequence goes on along the minus strand of JAMCPC010000125.1, from coordinate 2,277 downwards.
ATGGAGATGCTGACGGACTGACCAGAACCAGTCTTACTACGATGGATATGACACGTAAACAATCGAAGCTGGAATTTTCCGCTACCCCGGCTCGCCTGGTAGGTGAAGATGGTGCTGCGGCAGATGTAATATCAAAGACCCTTGACCGTGCCGCAATTGCATTGGCTGCAGAGCAGGTAGGAGGTGCACAGAAGTGTCTGGACATGGCGGTGGAGTATGCTAAGAACCGTATACAATTCGGTAGGCCAATTGGCTCATTCCAGGCTATCAAGCATAAGTGTGCCGATATGTTGATGGAAGTCGAGTCTGCAAGATCTGCCGCATACTATGGAGGATGGGCTCTGGCTGACGACTCTGACGAGGTTCCCGTAGTAGCCAGTCTTGCCAAGTCATACTGCTCGGAAGCCTATTTCCATGCAGCTGCTGAGAATATCCAGATTCATGGAGGAATAGGCTTTACCTGGGAGCATGATGCTCACCTTTATTTTAAACGAGCAAAGACATCTGAGTTGTTCTTGGGTGACCCGAGCTACCATAGAGAGCTTTTGGCCACCAGAATAGGAATCTGAAGCTATTAGCAATTCTTTTGGCCGATCACTTAGAATCGATATCCGGTATTCACAGGCGGCTGCCGGGACAGCAGTAGCCGTTGCACGTGATCAAGTTGGGACGCTTGATTTTATAGGTGTGCTTGTCGGTGAAGGGTTACGCATGCCAGCTCAGGTGTCCAACGAAATTACATCGTTTGAAGAGACGGTGGCTGCTGCACGATCTGAGTTGAGAGAGTTCTCTGGAGCGTCTGGAACATCTCTGGTTGTGTCTCAGGGTACGGATGAGCCTCTGGTCGTCTTACTTGGAGTCGGCGATATGGTAGAGGTGGGGGAGGCTGCTTGGTTGGAGTCCCTTCGTCTGACCGGTTCTGAGTTTGCCCGGCAGGTATTGAGAAGGGATACCAAGCAAGTTGGATCTGGTGGTGCGTGTATGTTGATTGATCAGGCAGCTGGTAATGTACGTGCATTGCAGGCATTGACTGAAGGACTTTTACTTGGTTCTTATCGTTTTAATCTGTATAAGCGGGCAGAAGTTGTCTCTGATAGCAGGTATCCTGTTGCGTTGGTAGTGATGGATAGGGGAGAGGGGGTAGCATCTGGCCAGACTGTCGTCCATAGCGTGACACAAGACGTTCAAGGCGTCGGGCAGAGTGCTGATAGCGGTGTAGAAAAGGGAATTATTCTCGCCAAATATACGGCATTTGCACGCGATCTATCCAATACACCCTCACGTGATATGACGCCAGAGATTTTTTGTGAGCAGGTTGGCGCAATGGCGGTACACGTAGGTTCTGATACACACGCTCGACTTGAGACCGAGATATGGGATGAGGTGCGTATAGCTGATGAGCATTTGGGTGGTCTTATCGGGGTGTCCAGTGGATCTGTTCATCCACCCAGATTGCTTAAGATGATTTATGATCCGGGTGATCATTCTGCTACAGGCGTGCAAGGTGCTCCGCCGCATATAGTGCTGGTAGGCAAGGGAGTGACATTCGATTCGGGCGGGCTTTCGCTAAAACAGGCAGATTCAATGGCCACCATGAAGACTGACATGAGTGGTGCCGCTATAGTATGCGCAACACTGCTTGCCTGTGCGGAGTATGGCGTTCGCAGCAAGGTCACCGCAATTGCGCCATTGACAGAGAACATGCCAGGTGAGGATGCTATAGCACCCGGTGATGTCCTGACTATGCGCAATGGAAGTACAGTCGAAGTTTTGAATACAGACGCTGAGGGAAGACTTATTTTGAGTGACGCTTTATCACTGGCCACCGAACTCTCTCCTGATACGATTATAGACGTGGCCACTTTGACCGGTGCCTGTGTCATAGCATTGGGAAAAGGGGTAGCTGGAGTGTTCACTAATAGGGACGATCTATTTGAGGGGTTGAACAATGCAGCATCGATTGCTGGCGAACCTGTCTGGCGGCTTCCCCTCATAGATAAGTACCGTGATCATATCGACTCAGAAATTGCTGACATGAAGAACATCGGCAAGCCAGGCCAGGCTGGGGCTATTGTCGCTGCCCTAATGCTGGAGAGATTCGTGAATGATATGCCCTGGGCACACCTGGATATTGCTGGCCCTGCCAGATCTGATGAATATTCAGGCTATGTACAAAAAGGGGCTACTGCCTTTGGTGTCAGGCTGCTCAGCGAGTATATCTGTAATGGCTTTAGTGTAGCGTAACATTGTCCTGCCAGTTCAGAGGATTGTCTGAAG
>JAMCPC010000124.1:15474-22144 GCA_023379725.1 Actinomycetota bacterium | reverse complement strand
AGTAGTAGGTTCTCTTATGTCCAAGGGAGGAACTATTTTGCACGGCGAACAAGAGTTCATATACCACAAGCCGGTGTACGTTGGCGATGTGTTGGTAGGTGAGGGGAAGGTGGTAGATGCTTACCGCAAGGAATCAAAGGGTCATGTAATGACATTCGTCGTGACAGAGATGGTATGGCGTGATGACAAGACAGGTGATCCGGTAGTAACTTCGCGTTCAAATATAATTCATAGGCTATAGGAACAGCTATAGGAACAGCTATAGGAACAGGCCGTAGGAAGTGGCTTGGCAAAAACGGAGATTCCGTCTGTAAGGACGGAGATGTTAACAGACTAGAGGAAGGAGATTATTTGAGATGGTAGCCAATGAGCAGCAGGTACTGTATTTCGATGATGTCAAAGAGGGAGACCAGGCACCGGTCAAGAAGCACCGCATCACCAGGACTGATATGGTCAGATATGCTGGTGCATCTGGAGACTATATGCCCATGCATCACGATGAGGTATTTGCAAAGTCTATAGGTCAGCCAAGCGTCTTTGGCCATGGAATGTACTCTATGGGTTTACTCGGAGCGGCAATTACCGACTGGGTGGGCAAGACCGCTCTGACCAAGTATAAAGTTAGGTTCTCCAGTCAGACCTGGCCGGATGAAGAGTTGCGGACTGAGGTAACGGTGAAGGGTAAGATAGTAGAAGGGGAGCGTCACTTGGTGGATCTTGACTGCAAGCTCCTAAATGCAGATGGAGATGTAAAGGTGGTTGGAGAGGCTCAAGCCGAGTTGCCTGTCCGTGGCTGAGCAGTATCGGTACTGCGAGTTTCCTCAGTGCTAGCTGTGTCTCCGTGTTAAACTGTCTCTACCTAAAGAGAGGGGGATTCTGGGGGTTCTGGTGGCCACTGGAGACTTCCTGGCTTCTTCCATAGACACGGCTTGCACCGATCACATGATTTTGCCTACAACGGCGCTAGAATAAAGATAACTGCATCTGGTAGGCGAGCATTGAGCTTGATCGGCCGGTGGGTTAGGTATAGATTGATGCAAGTTATCTGGAAGGAGTAGCTGATGAGGTTGTTTTTCGGTAGAATGCCGATAGTGCCAGGATTTTTGCGGTTGTTCAATACGCTATTCTATGCAAAGGGTAAGGATAGACCGCGTATGTTGGGAAAGAGGTCAGCCGTAGCGGGGTCAGCAGTCGTTGCCTGCGTGCTCTTACTGGCGGCCTGCGGTAACGCCACAAGCGTCACGAGTACTAAGGGCAATACCGATGGGGTCTTCCCGAACAAGATAGTAGTGGGGGGGCTGGCTTCATTGACCGGCCCTGTGACGGGAGATTTTGCGCCTATCTACCAAGGGGTAAAGGCTTACTTTGATATGGTAAACGCCCAGGGAGGCGTTAACGGGCGGAAGATAGACTTCGCCTATAAGCTGGATGACCAGTCAGATCCTTCCCTCGATAGCCAACTCGCTCGCACGCTGGTAGATCAGGATCATGTATTTGCTGTGGTAGGCGTAGCCACTCCATCCTTTACTGGTGCCGGCTATCTTGCCTCCAATGATGTACCTACCTTTGGCCTGGATGTGAATCCAAATAGCCAGTGGGCGGCTGGACCGAGTCTATTTGGTGAAGATGGCTCTTACCAGGGCTTTACGTCACCGCAGCTTCAAGCGGCGTACTTGGCTGAAAAACTCAATGCGAAGAATGTAGCGGTACTTGCTCTTGACGTTTCCCAGTCTCAGCAGGGCTGTCAGGGTGCAATTAACGCCTTCAAACGCTATGGAATCAATCTCGCCTATACCAACTTGGATATTCCTCTTATTGGCACTGGTCTGCATGCTGCGGTGACCAGGATGGCAGCCGATCACGTAGATATGGTGGTTTCCTGTATGGACGAGAGTGCAAACATTAACTTATCCAGTATTTTGCAGCAGGACGGGCTCTCGAATATAAAACAGCTATGGTATAACGGCTATGACCAACAAGCACTCGACAAGTATCCGTCGCAGATGAATGGAGTGTATTTTCTGCTACTTAACCTGCCATTCGAGGCAGCTCAGCTATATCCAGGGACGTATCCTGGCTTGGACACCTTTATAAAAATGATGAACAAGTACGAACCGGGTAAGTTGCCGAGTCAACCTTCTCTTGCGGGGTGGGTGAATGCAGATCTGTTTGTAAAAGGTCTACGAATGATTGGAAGGGATGTGACCAGGACCAGGCTGGTTTCGGCGCTGAATACCATCTCGGATTTTACTGCAGGTGGAATACTGGCACCTGTGGATTGGAGGGTCTCTCATGGTCCAAATACCAGTCCCTATAATTGTACGTCGTTTATACAGGCTCAGGGAACTCGGTTTGTACCTGTGTTTACGACTCCGGCGAGTGGTAATGCCCCGGCAAGCGTATTCTCCTGCTTCCCGGTCAAGCTTCCTACTCGTGGCCCTATCCATCGTATAGTGCCACTTCCCAAGGGAGTACCACCTTATATAACGTCACTTTCATCCAATGCCGGTACCACAGGTACCTCCAGTGCGTCTGCGGCATTGTATAGGCAGGATCATTCGACGGCGGTCGGTGGGAGGTAGTCGGTCGATGGAAGGTAACCTGTCGGTGAGAGGTAGTCGGTCGATGGAAGGTAACCTGTCGGTGGGAGGTAGTCGGTCGATGGAAGGTAATTTTAGGGGGGGTATCACCAGGTAATGAGTCAGTTTATATCTTTTGCCCTACCCGGAGTCCCTCTGGGGTGTGTATTTGCGCTGATGGGAGCTGGTCTGGTTCTTACCTACCGTGCATCTGGAGTGTTCAATCTTGCATTTGGCGCTCAGGCCTATGCCTCAGCTCTCATATTTTATGTATCTATAAACAATGGTTGGCCCAAATGGGCCGCGACCATCCTGGCAATTGTTGTGGTCTCACCGGCGCTGGGGTTGCTCCTCGACCGTATAATCTTCAGATATACTCGTACAGCGAATCAGTTTGTTAAACTTGTTCCGGCTCTTGGGCTTCTCATAGTGTTACCCAGTGCGGTTCAGATGATATTTGGCAATCAGACTCGCCTAAGCCCACCATCGTTGCTGCTTGATCCTCGGAAGGTGTACTTACACATTGCAGGTTTTGCAGTAAATGGCACGGAGCTGTCTACAAGCGTTATCACCGTCCTAGCTATTGCATTTTTATGGGGAGTTCTCAAGTTCACTCGCCTTGGTCTGGAGATGCGCTCAGTTGTGGAGAGTCCCAAGCTGGCGCAGCTTCATGGGATCAGGTCTGACCTGGTAGGGGCCGATGCCTGGATCCTGTCAAGCCTCTTTGCCGGATTGGCTGGCGTGTTGCTTGCGCCATTATATGCTCAGTTAAGCTCTATGAACTTTACAGATCTGCTGATAGCTGCTATTGCAGCTGGTGCACTCGGGTCATTTGTCAGCCTCCCCTTGGCACTTATCGGTGGGGTTGCCATCGGTATTTTTCAGGAACTTATCTCAGGATATATGCCCTCAGGTAGCTTGATCTCCTCTGGTATCCCATCGGCGTTTCCCTTTATAATCCTGCTGGGGTTACTTATAGCGATGCCCAGATTCAGGATAAGGCGGGAGGTGAGTGATCCGATGGCAGGTTGTGAACCTCCTCAGCCATGCATGGAGCCCTCGAGGCGTCCTACAGCAGTCTTTGTCGGAAGTAGGATTTTAGCTGCCTCTTTGGCAATTGCCTTTGGAGTATCCGTGCTTACATGGATTCCGTCCAATTGGGTATTTACGTTATGTCTCGGTGTCGCGTATTCCATCATATTCCTATCGATTGTACTTCTGACAGGCATGTCAGGACAGATCTCGTTGGCACAGGCTACCTTTGCTGGTATAGGTGCATTTACTGCAGGGCAACTTGCCATTCATTTTGGTATGTCGGTGATGGCCGGTATTGTTCTAGGAGGCTTGATTGCTGCAGTTGCTGGTATTTTACTTGCTTTTCCTACGCTTCGCCTGGGTGGAATAGCGTTGGCATTGAGTACCTTGGGCTTTGCGCTGGTGATATCTGATGTTGTCTTTCCACTGTCATGGGCTGGGAACGGTGGAACCGGTATCACCATACCCAGGCCGCAGATAGGAGCTATTAGCCTGGAGGGCAACCGTTCCTATATGATTCTGGCCTTGGTCATCCTGATTGTCTTGTCTGTTGCGGTAGCCCTCATACGGTCTGGTACGATTGGTAGGCAGTTGGCTGCTATAAGAGGATCAGAGGTGGGAGCAGAGTCAATTGGTATAGACACCAGAAGATTGCGCCTGCTTATCACGGCACTTGCTGCTGGTATTGCTGGGATTGGTGGAGCTGTCTACGGGTCGCTGGAGGGATCCGTATCTTCCAACGATTTCAACTATGAGATTTCGCTTATATTCGTAGTGGTTGTTGCTACCGTAGGGGTGAGAACGATTTCTGGTGCGATAGAAGCTGGGCTGGCATATGCTGTTCTTAGTCAACTTATATCTACACTACCCTCCAGATATGCCTCTCTGCTCGCATTTTTGTTTGGACTTGCTGCGTTGACTTATGTACGTCATCCAGAAGGGGTGGTCGGCTATGTAAAGCGATTGACACTTGATATCTCAGAGTCGTTCCTATCTTATATGCATCGTGGTGCATTGTAATGGGGAAAAACGGTGACCGAATAGTATCATATCCTTTCCCCTGTTGGTCGCTAGTGCGTATTGTAGCGAGGAAAAAACAGTGACTGAGCAGAGAGTGCAAGCTTTGGACATCAGCTGTAGATTGGATGCCATTGGTGAAATGCCTACCCTGCTTGAAGTGGATAAGGTATACAAACGCTTTGGTGGGCTGGAGATACTCAGTGGGGTGAGTTTTTCGGTGGGGCGTGGCGAGGTGTTTGGATTAGTAGGTCCCAATGGTGCTGGCAAGACCACCCTTTTTAATTGCATACTTGGCATTGTCCCTGTTGATTCTGGCAGGATCGTACTGGGTGGAAGGGATGTAAGTAATTTACCTGTATGGAAAAGAGCTAGCCTCGGTATGGCACGTACATTTCAGCGGCTTGAGCTTTTCAGTGGACTGACCCCAAGGGAGCACTTGATAATTGCCTATCGAACGCATAAGCGCAGTGGTAGTATCTTGAAGGACCTGATCGGGCATGGCCTCCCGACGCGAGAGGAACTGGACAGGGCTGCAAGTATACTTGAGTTGTTTGGTCTGATGGATGTTGCCGATGTACCGGTAGAGGCACTCAGTCTTGGTCATGGTAGGTTGGTAGAATTGGCACGGGCTTTTATACTTGATCCGTTTGTATTGATGATGGACGAGCCGTCATCGGGGTTGGATGCAGCGGAGACTGCTCGCATAAGTGACATGTTGGAGAGATTGAGAGGTAACGGTCGCAGCTGTGCGATAATAGTCGAGCACGATCTTGATATGGTGACCAAAGTTGCCAGTCAGATTGCCGTGTTGGACTCCGGAAGTATCATAGCTCAGGGTGATCCCAGAGAAGTATTGAACGATCCTGAGGTTAGAAAGGCATATTTGGGCAAGGTCTGATGGCATTACTCGATGTACGAGATATCTATGTATCGTATGGCCCTTATAAGGCACTGTTCGGAGTGTCGTTCTCAATGGAGAAGGGTAAGTCTCTGGGGGTGCTTGGCACGAACGGAGCAGGCAAGTCTACTTTGGTAAGGGCTATTTCAGGCCTACTTTCCATTACCTCTGGCTCTATTGTCTTTGACGGAAAGAGTATCACTAATTGGCCAGCATGGAAAGTAGCGCGTTATGGGCTTGGACACGTGGCAGAGGGCAGGTCGGTCTTTGCTACGTTGAGCGTCAGGGAAAACCTTGAGTTGGCAATGGTGCAATCACTGGACTCAGTCAATTTGGACGAGTCATTACGTAAGCAGCAGCGCAGGTCGTCCCTTAGCCTGTCACGTAGTCATAGGAGACGCTCTATTGATTCCGGCAGGCTGGATGAGGCTTATGAACTCTTTCCTCGCTTAAAAGAGAGGAGAGATCAGCTGGCAGGAACATTGTCAGGAGGCGAGCAGCGAATGCTGTCACTGGCAACGGTCGTGATGGCTCAGTATAAGCTGGTAATGATTGACGAATTATCGCTGGGCTTGTCACCTGCCATGGTGGATGAGGTATACGCAACGCTGGATAAATTGAACAGTAGTGGCAGGTCACTACTCCTCGTCGAACAGCACCCCAATAGGATTGTAGAGTTGGTCGACAGCGTGATAGTGCTTTCAGGCGGAAAAGTGATATCGTCCGGTGAATCCGCAGACATTGAGTCACTGGTGAATAAGCTATTCCCCACGGAGTAGTGAGAGTAGCGGGTCGATCTGTGCGGAGACGTGAGTGTCTGGTGTAGCGATCAGCTGGAGGATCATGTGCAGTGAGTAGGCACAGGTCGACAGGGAAGAGCCAGACGACAGGGAAGAGCCAGAGAATCCGTGCATCCAGGCGACCATCCAAAGAACGCAGTGCTCATCAGCAGTTACCACGTATGGGTCACTGGCGGGCCGATGGTTCAGCCAAAGTCAGGTTCATAAGTGAGGAGGATGCCAATAAATCGGCGTTTAGGCTGAGGATGGAGATGCACCTCGATCTAGAGGCATACCAATGCGATATATGTGGATACTGGCATTTGGGCAATAGCCCTGATTGATGATTGATCTTTCGG
>JAMCPC010000124.1:13777-15373 GCA_023379725.1 Actinomycetota bacterium | reverse complement strand
TTGCCAGATGGTATTGGTGGTCGTGGCATCATATTTGGCCTGATCTGCTTGTATCGCTAAAATAGGCTATAAATGTTACATGGAACATTTTCTTACGACATGGGGATACCTTGCGCTTTTTTTGCTGGCTGTGGGCGAATCCGCCTGTATACCTATCCCCTCAGAGGTGACTATGACATTTGCGGGAGCACTTGCAGGGGGTCTCGTCGCCTCAGGTAAGCTCAATTTGCCGGCAGTGATACTGGTGGGAACAGTGGGTGAACTTGGTGGTGCATTTATCGCATGGGGGGTCGGAGTGACAGGTGGGAGAGCGCTTGTCGAACGCTATGGACGTTTTGTCCTGTTGACCAAAAAAGACCTTGATCGTGCTGAAAAATGGTTTCGTCGGAATGGCGACTGGGGAGTACTGGTAGGTAGGTTGTTGCCAGTGATCAGGACGTTCGTATCGTTACCTGCCGGTATTGCAGAGATGAGCCCGCTGCGGTTCGGTATATTTACTGTAATCGGTTCATTGGTGTGGGATAGCGTCCTTGCAGGGATAGGGTACGAGGTAGGTACTCGTTGGCAGCAGATTGCCTCCAAGTTTACCGATGCTGGTTATGTGATAGTCATTCTGGCAGTATTAGCCATAGCGGCCTTTCTGGTGCATCGTCTGCGTGAGGTAATTGCCGAGCGCCGATCTGTAATTGGTTAGAGTTATAGCCGTTCCATCCTTACGCTCAAGTAAGCTGTAGCAGTTATATGCTCTGGTATGTTGCCTGCTATTACGGGTGCACTGAGGGTCATTCTTACGCTCAAGTAAGCTGTAGCTCAATCCATGCTCTGGTATGCTGTCGATTACGGTAATCTGTGCATGTGAGCAATTCGATAATTATCAGAGGTGCACGGGAACATAATCTTAAGGGTATCGACTTGGAGATACCCAGAGATGTCTTTGTGGTCATTACTGGACTGTCTGGCTCGGGCAAGTCATCGCTGGCATTCGATACCATATATGCTGAGGGACAGCGTCGTTATGTAGAGTCATTGTCCGCATATGCAAGGCAGTTCCTTGGTCAGATGGAGAAGCCGGATGTCGATTCCATAGAGGGACTCTCTCCGGCAATTTCTATAGATCAGAAAGCAGCCAGTCATAATCCCAGATCGACGGTTGGTACAGTTACGGAGATATACGACTACCTTAGGGTGCTCTATGCACGAACTGGACGCCCACATTGTCCTCAGTGCGGGAGTATGGTATCGCAACAGACGCCACAACAGATGGTCGATAGGATAATGGGTTTGCCTGAGGGTACGCGCTTTATGATACTTGCACCGATCATACGTGGACGGAAGGGTGAGCACGAAGCTGTCCTGGATGAGATGGCCAGAGAGGGATTTACCAGGGTACGGGTGGATGGAACTATCATAGAGATTGGAGAGGGCGATCGAACAAAATTGGCGAGATATGAACAGCATACGATTGAAGCTGTTGTCGATAGACTCGTTGCACGGGATGGTATTCGCCATAGACTTACTGAATCGATGGAGACAGCTCTTAGATTGGGTGGGGGATCGGCTGAGTTGTTGGTTCTGGGGAATGGTCGACATGGTAGT
>JAMCPC010000124.1:0-13474 GCA_023379725.1 Actinomycetota bacterium | reverse complement strand
GATCTGGTCGTTCCTGACGGTTCACTTTCACTTGCTGATGGTGCAATAGCCCCATGGGCAAGAGCCAGAAGCGGTTATTTCATGAAACTTGTAGAAGCCCTCAGTGCAGAGCTGGGATTTTCAATGGATACTCCCTGGAAAAAACTGAAAAGTGCCCATAGACAGGCAATATTATATGGCACGAAGGGTGACAGATTGGCAGTGTCGTATCGTAACAGGTATGGCCGGAGGCGTTCCTTTACGACCAGCTACGAAGGTGTAATTCCCTGGCTTGAACGGAGGCACGCTGAGGCTGACAGCGATAGTTTTCGCGAAGCAATAGAAGAGTACATGAGAGAGGTGCTGTGCCATGCATGTAATGGGGCACGGCTTAATGATGAATCTTTGGCAGTGACTGTAGATGGCCTGTCCATATATGAATTGTGCTCTCATCAGGTTAGTAGGCTGCCTGCAGTCATTGATGGTTTCCATCTGACAGAACGTGAATTGCTTGTGGCCGAGAGACTGTTAAAAGAGGTGAAGTCAAGGCTGCAATTTTTGGTAGATGTTGGCCTCGGTTACCTTACCCTGGCGCGCTCCACTGCGACATTGTCCGGTGGTGAAGCTCAGAGGATTCGCCTGGCCAGCCAGATAGGTTCTGGGCTGGTAGGTGTATTGTATGTACTTGACGAACCGTCTATCGGGCTGCATCAGCGTGACAATATCAAACTCATCAATGCCCTGAAGCGTCTGAGAGACTTGGGGAATACGGTCATAGTAGTTGAACATGACGAGGAGACGATCAGGTCTGCCGATACTGTAGTGGATATAGGTCCCGGCGCGGGCGAGCACGGCGGTAGGGTGGTATATGCTGGGGCCGTAGATGGAATAGAAGAAGCGGCAGAATCGTTGACCGGTGCGTACCTTGCCGGACGAATGTCCATAGATGTTCCTGCCAGGCGCAGAAAAGGGACAGGCAAGAAACTATGGATAAGGGGTGTATCCGAGCATAATCTCAAGGATATCAATGTCTCTATTCCTCTGGGTTGCATGGTTGCAGTGGCAGGCGTCTCTGGTTCCGGTAAGTCTACCTTGGTGAACGATGTAATGCTCGCCTCTCTACGTAAATCTCTTTACGGGACGAAAACCCAACCAGGTAAACACCGCAAAATTGAAGGTGTAAAGCTACTGGATAAGGTGGTGGCGATAGATCAATCTCCCATTGGACGTACGCCCAGATCAAATCCTGCCACCTATACGGGAGTCTTTGATCACATTAGGCGACTATTTTCTCAAGTACCGGAAGCGCAGGTAAGAGGTTACCAACCTGGCAGGTTCTCGTTTAATTTGCGTGGCGGTAGATGCGAGTCATGTTCGGGGGATGGGACTATCAGGATAGAGATGCATTTTCTTCCCGATGTATATGTGCCCTGTGAGGTATGTGAGGGAACCAGGTACAATAGAGAGACGCTGGAAATCACCTGGAAGGGAAGGAATATAGCAGATGTGCTTTCCATGTCATGTGAAGAGGCAGCAGAGTTCTTCTCCCGCCAACCCGCCATACACAGGTACCTGTCGACATTGGTGGACGTAGGACTTGGATATGTAAGATTAGGCCAACCTGCCCCTACTCTCTCCGGTGGAGAAGCCCAACGTGTAAAACTTGCTTCAGAGCTTCAGCGTAGATCTACCGGCAATACCCTTTATGTGCTTGATGAGCCTACTACCGGGCTTCATTTTGATGACGTGAGGAAATTACTTGCTGTTCTCAATCGTCTGGTCGATCAGGGAAATACCGTAGTTGTAATTGAGCATAATTTGGATGTCATAAAGTCGGCTGACTGGATAGTGGAATTAGGCCCTGAAGGGGGTGATCAGGGCGGTTATCTGGTAGCGGAAGGTACCCCTGAAGATCTGTGTGCCAATTCCAGTAGTGCCACTGGAGAAGTGCTCAAGCCGGTTCTTGCCCATTGACCGACTATCGAATACGAACTCTGTCCGCGAGGGTGGGGAGGATCACCGTTCCAATGTACGCTTCATAGCATTTGTGTTGTCATCCCCGGTACTGTCCAAGATGGCATCGGAGGATCACCGTTCCAATGTACGCTTCATAGCGTTGTGAGTATTAACCAAGAACTGTCCTATCGCGCCAAGAACCATCCTATCAGACAGTATCAACGATGTAGATTGAGATGATCCTCATAGCATTGTGAGTCCACCGTCTACGCTGAGGGTCTGTCCGGTGATGTATTCTGCCTGGTGGGATGCGAGAAAGCATATCGCATCTGCAATCTCTTGAGGTTGCCCTACTCGCTTCATCGGGATGCTCCTTACTATGGCATTGATAATCTTATCGTTATCCGATGTAGTAGATGCAAGCAGGGGAGTGTCTACCAGCCCCGGACAGACGCAGTTTATCCTGATTCCATTGCGTGACACTTCCCTGGCCAGCGCCTTTGTGAATGCAATTACGCCACCCTTTGCCCCGGAGTACACTACCTCTCCACTGGATCCGACTCTACCTGCATCTGAGGCTACAGTGACGATTCTTCCTGTATTGTGTTCTATCATGTGTGATAGTACTGCTTTGATGACCGCTAAGTGGCCGAGGTAATTTATATCTACTACCCGGTGCCAGAAGGAGGGATCGGTATCATTAAACGGCTTCATCTCATCCCAGCCTGCATTGGAGACCAAAATGTCTATATGTCCGAATTCATCTATAGCACGGGAAACAGCTTCATTCATTGAGTCTGGTTGAGTTACATCGGCATACAGGGCAATAGCTTTTCCTCCCTGGCTGGACACCTCTTCTGCAACGTTCTGTGCTGATTGAAGATTTATATCCAATATGGCCGTGGAGGCACCTTCGCTTGCAAGCGTCTTCACGACTGCTTTACCTATACCACTTGCACCTCCGGTGACTATAGCGGTTTCTTCTGAGAATATCATATTTTTACCTCCTTGTTACCTGCTCAGTTGTCTGTCGTGTATAGTTCTCCTGCTGACTTTTACTGTTGCGTACCGTTGTTTCATGATTTCTCTTAGTGTCTATCTTTGTTGTCCCTGCCAGGTACCATACGTAAGCCTTCAGGGGGGTATTCGTCCGTTTCGTCGTACCCGTCGTCCCCTGGAATCAACACCTGAAGTTCATCGTTATGCATTCTCACTCTGGGCTGTATGGATGGTATGGTATCCAAGTTGCCAGCCCATTTTATAAGGGATTCGACGTCTTTGAATTCTCCTATCGTTTCAAGCGTCTTTACGGTAGGTAACAACATGTCAAAAGATCCTTCCCTGTATGCCTCAAGAGCCTTTTTGGGAGTAATCCATAATGTCTTTACGATTTCTGTCCCGTCCTCAACAGGTGACTGGTTTTCTGGAGCAATGGTTAGGAAAAAGCGTGTATCGTAGCGCCTGGGTGCCCCATGGGGCGTAATCCAGTGACTGAAATAATGCAATTTATCTGCTGTGAGCCTGATATTTTCTGCTTTGCATATATCTATCAATTGCTTTGGGTCCTCGGCAACTTGAGTCCTATATTTAGCTAACCTTTTCGAGTTACCTGGTGAGGGAGTTGCCAACAGTATGCCGACCTCCTCAAAGCACTCTCTGATGGCAGCCACCTTCCAAGCGAGCGTATGATCGTCTGTATCCACTGCATTATTGAACGCCTTATCTCTATGATTCAGTGCTTTGTCTGTAATGCCAGTGCAGATATCCAGGTATTCACTGGATTTATCTGTTTCGTCGACTCCTCCTCCGGGAAACAGATGTGCTCCAGGGACGTATCCTGATTTAGTGTTTCTCTCCAGCATGAGCACCTCAAGCTCATTTTTTTGGGTATCCCTAACGAGAATGATTGTCGAGGCATCTTTTGCTTCCATCCTTATCAATGCTAGCCTACCGGCATAGTGCATACAAGGTTGACACAAAACAGCTGAGTTTCCCAGCATTTATGACGGGGAGACGCTGAAGGTATGTAAGAAGGACTTGGCTACTCTCTTATAGGGTAGGAGGCGCCGCCAGTGTCTTTATCGGAGACGCTGAAGGCATGCAGGATAGACTTGGCTACTCTCTCTGGATCCTGCACTGGTCCGAAGTGGCCCAATCCATCAAATACCTCCAGCTTGGCATCTGCCAACCTTTCAAGAAATATGCTCTGTACGTCCACCCCCAAGAATAGGTCTTCGCTTCCGCATGCCAAGGTTACCGGGCAGCTTACCCTGGACAGGTAACGGTATGCATCGTGCGACATACCGAGCGAGTAGATAGCGGACTCATCGTGGCGTTTGCACTTGAGTTCTACCGACCCGTCTGGCATCTGTTGGAATCCATTGTCTATATAGAGATGGAGACATTCGTCGGTAAACTTGTTGAATGGTTCTTTCGAGGTGAAATTATCATAAGAATCTTTATACGATGGGAACTTGGTACGTCTCCTGAGAGCGCCTTGTGCCAGATGGTTTCCTTCTTTTGTGGGCGGCATTGGATCGTCAGAGGGGAAGATAACTGGTTCATAGCAGTATAGAGCGGCAAATGTATGTGGGCGTGCTTCTTCGGCCAGTAACAGAGATGCCCCTCCACAGGAGTGCCCGAATCCATAGGGTAGAGATAGGCCGAGATGATCAATGACGTCCAGAATATCCCGTGCAAAGAGATGCCAATCGAAGTTGCTATCAGGTGGCGACGTGGAATTACCGTGTGCCCGCTCATCAATTAACATACATGAAAAGTGATCACGTAGATGAGATGCAATTGGTGAAAGTACAGCGCCACAGAGTCCTGTAGCGTGCGCTAGTATGAGCGGTGGCCCTGAGCCACCGAGGTCGTAGAGTGCTATGGTCGGACCCGTGGAAGTCTTGATATATGAATCTGGTATTAGCATTATCAATTATCTTAGGACAATGTCATGCTCTATCACGCGAGTTCATAGTGGTGTATAATATATAACAGCGATCTTTGAAAATTGTAGATTATCTTTGTCAAACCAAGTCTAAGTAGGATGCGAGTGTTAGTTGATTACTTCATGGGGGTGATAGGCCTCGACTTTGGGGATTGGACAGAGGAAGCGAGCCGTGGTTCCGGATCCACGTTAAAGAGTCGGGATATAAAAAATAAACGCCAACACTGAAATGGCACTGGCTGCTTAATATAAGCAACCCGTCCTCGGTGACCCGAGCCCTTAGGGTCGTCGATGGGCGTCGTGAAATAGGGATAGTGCATAAGGTCGCCGGTACTTTGTGCATGAGATTTTTACCGGCTGGGCGGTCAGATAGTTGCTAGTGCTTACTGGCCAGCTGAGCATATTTAGCTAGCTGCGCTCGGAGAATCTCTGGCGATGAGCCAAAGGACGCGGGTTCGATTCCCGCCACCTCCACTAGTGATGTCTTCACGTTTGAAGGTATCACCTCTTCACGTTTGAGCTATATCGATCACAGCACAGAGGTGCATTGTATTGTGGCTACCCGCAGGGCAGTTCTGAAGTCGTTCATTAAGGCGACCAGGACAGAGCGAGCAGTGCAAGGGCGAGGAAAGAGAAGCAAGTTGGCGCATCATGGTAATTATGGTGGGCGCAGTGATGTCAGACACCATTGGGTAGCTTGGACTCCTTCCAGCCCAGTTTCTCTATTGCAAGTTTGAATGCAAATTTATCGGTCATGCCAGCTATATACGAAACTGCCTTTCGTACTGCCTGATCATCGCCTTTATCTATGAGGGTGCTTGTAAGAGTAGGTTCTTTATTGAAATTTAGTGTGTAATGCTTGCGATAGTCGTACCCGTTCATGTCATTTGGCAGCTCATCTGTATGTTCAACGAAATAATTGACCAGAGCCTGTAGGACGTTAATGACTATCTCTCCCTGGACGACAGATTCCTCTCGATTATATATGTGTTCATAGTTGAAACGGCGGAGCTCTCCAAGTGCATGTGCTACCTGGTTGCTCATTCCAATGATACCAGTAGTGAATATGGAGTCGATAATGTCTCTGATAAAGGTATTTAATTGTTGGGAGCGTGTAGTACCTACGACTTCACTAACACTTGCAGGCAGCTGAGACAAAGATACAATGCCAGAATGCAATGCATCGTCCAGATCATGTGCGCAATATGCACACCTATCAGCCCAACGTACTACCATGCCCTCAGGAGTTGACGGCATTGGTCTTGTCCAGGAGTGATTGCGTATACCATCAAGTGTCTCAGCACATAGATTCAAGGGAGCTAATGTCACATCTGCTCCCCAGGGTGCATGATCAAACCCATCCACGAGAAAGGGACTCAGGGCATCTTCACTGGCGTGCCCACCTGGTCCATGTCCACAGTCGTGACCGAGGGCTATTGCCTCGCTAAGAGCAACATTCAGACCAACTGCCCGTGAGATGGCCGTAGCAACCTGGGCCACCTCCAGTGCATGGGTCAATCTTGTGCGCTGGTAATCATCGGGAAAGATAAATACCTGTGTCTTTCCTGCAAGCCTGCGAAATGCTGGTGAGTGTATGATGCGATCACGGTCTCGTTCAAAGCAAGTTCTTAGTGGATCGGGTGCTTCTGCAATTGCCCTATTACCTGAACCGTTGGATACAGTGGCTCCTCTGGCAAGTAGTGCTGTTTCTAGCTGCTCTCTTTCAAGTCGCTTTACCTCGCTTGTAGGGGAGGGGGTATTTGTAGGGGATAAGGTACTTGTGGAGGAGGAGATTGGCTGGATGCAGGCTTGTGCATAGGGGTGCGAGTCAATATTCTTAGCACACGGCAGGGCAATGCCATTATCTGCCACTATGGATTCCATCGTTCCTGTCCACATGGAAGCTCTTGTCATGTAATTAAGGATAGCAGTGCCCTGTATCGTTTATTCAGTATCTTTCGGTACCCAATTCAGTATCTTTTGGTACCGGCTATAATGAGTAAATGAGCGATATTCTCAAAGTTGGCGTGTTGGGTGCAGGTGGCAGGATGGGTCGTGAGATATGCAAGGCCATTACCGATGATCCGGATCTGGAGTTGGTAGCGGCCGTGGATCCTCATTTTGCTGGCATAGATATAGGTCAAGTAGCAGGGCCAAATGTTGCCGGACTGGATATAGCTGGCGATATTGATGCTCTGTCCAGAGCGGGAGTAGAGGTGGTTATAGATTTTACGATTGCCGATGCTACCAAACGTTCAATGGAATGGTGTGCATCGCATGGGGTGCATATGGTCATAGGCACCACAGGATTGAGCGATGGGGATATTGACACCGCCAGGCAAATGTTTGAACGGGCCGGGGTTAATTGCTTTATTGCAGCCAACTTTGCCGTAGGGGCTGTGCTCATGAATAGATTCGTAGAAATTGCAGCCCGGTATATGGATGGAGCAGAAGTAATCGAAATCCATCATGATGCAAAGGTGGATGCCCCCTCGGGCACTGCTCTACGCTTAGCTGCATCAATTTCGCAGGGCTCATCCATGGCATTGCATAATGGCAAGCAGTATGGACGAGACAGAACAGAGCGTACCGTGATAAAGGAGGTGCGCGGAGGTGTCTCGGAGGGAGGTGTGCGCATACATTCACTTAGGCTCCCCGGTATGGTTGCCCATCACGAAGTCGTATTTGGTTCAGTCGGGCAGTCGCTTACTATCAGGCATGATGCATTTGACAGGACTTCATTCATGCCAGGAATAATTATGGCGACTAAAGCGGTCAAAGATCACCCTGGAGTGACTATAGGGCTGGACGAGCTACTTGGCATATAGCTACTTGGTATATTATGTATGGACTTTTGGGGTAGTGAGAGTGTGATCAATAATCACAGTACGAGTAGTACGCATAGGGCAGACCAGATTAATCAGCGTATCCTGGAGGCTGCGTTTAACTGTGTTGTTCGTTGGGGGGTAGCCAAGACCACGATGGAGGACGTTGCACGTGAGTGCAGTATATCGAGAGCTACTATTTACAGATATTTTCCTGGAGGAAGGGAAGAGCTGGTGCAGTCTGTCATTGCATGGCAGGCAGGTCAATTTCTGGCCGATCTTTATGAGGTCCTTCATGGGGCACAGTCGTTACAAGATATTTTGGAGAGGTTGATTTTCTTCTCCTCTGATTACCTGCGAAATCTGGAAGTTCTCGATAGGTTGCTTGCGACAGAGCCAGATGCTGTAATTCCGAAATTGACTACCGAGATAAATTTGATGGCATCTACAGTCTCAGGCTTTCTAGTTCCCTACCTGAGAGAATTTGGAGTCAATAGTCAAGTGAACATCCATGAAGCGGCTGATTATCTTGCTAGGATGTTATTTTCATTTATCTCTTCTCCGGGAGACCTTGACTTGCAGGATCGTGCAAAAGTCAGCGATCTGGTAAGGGTAGAGCTATTGAGCGGTATTGCCTATTGACAATGAGACATTTTGTGCTATAATGTATCATATATGGGAACGGTAAGGAGACTGAGGATGAACCCCGAGGATGCTAGAGGTATCACTCGCATTTCTGGTGACAGCAGGGAAGAGGTGACCGAGGTTATCCCAGATGAGCAGGAAAGTGCATGTGTCGTTCCTATCCAATTTCATGATCAGCATGCCAATAGATTACGGGAGATGGCGTTGCAGGAGGAGCCGGAGAGCAGTGCTCTGTCCTCTCAGGATAAACGACTGGCAGCCATTGAAGCTGCACTTACTGTCATAGAGGATAGAGGACTTCGAGGTTCAACTCTGGACAGTATTGCCAATGAGTGTGGATGCAGTAGGGCGACACTGTACAGGCTGTTTCCTGGCGGAAGGGATACAATTTTGAATGCTATCGTCAGCACGGAAACGGCCAAATTATTTAGTGCTATTGCCTCATCTATGTTGCCTGCCACCAGTGTATCAGAGGCAATTTCTGCGAGCATATATGAAGCTGCACGTTTTCTTGAGGGGCATAGAGCACTGCAAAAATTGCTTAAAGATGAGCCAGATACTATTCTTCCATTCTTTGCCTTTGACGGTTTTGAGAGTATGTTGGAACAGGTGGTGTCGTTTGCCCGTCCTTTTCTGGAGAGGTGGATCGATAAAGATACTGCAAAAAGGGTGGTGTTGTGGTCGGCGCGCTTGACCGTTTCCTATCTGCTCTGTCCTGCAGATGGCATTGATCTGACCAACAGAGATACGGTCACGAGACTGGTGAATACTTATATTATGCCCGGGGTGGAT
Organism: Actinomycetota bacterium; assembly: GCA_023379725.1. Lineage (GTDB taxonomy): Bacteria > Actinomycetota > Acidimicrobiia > Acidimicrobiales > JAMCPL01 > JAMCPL01. The sequence goes on along the minus strand of JAMCPC010000124.1, from coordinate 4,327 downwards.
ATTTTGGTGGGTAGTTATTAGTCGTCCGGTAGAGACAAAGGAGAAAATAAAATGAAAACACCCTATGATGAAGGCAGCAGCAGGATAGAAAGTGACATGGAAGAGATGGCTGACTTGGCGGCAGGACTAAAGGATCTTGATCCAGAGGAGCTGGAAAGGATTATGTCTGTGGTCAACGATGACATGCAAGCAAAAGTACACGACGTAGATTCTCATTACGATACAAGATTTACATGGGAGTATGACAAGGGTTCTCGTCCAGCTCTCGACAAGTTGTACGAGAAGGCCAAAAAAGCTCAGTGGAATGCCCAGACTGATGTCGAATGGAGTATCGATGTCGATCAGGAGAAGGGGATTATGGACAATATGGCCGCTGGTGGTGGTTTTGCAGGTGTGAATACAGCCTCCATGGATCTGTCCGGTACGCCGTTTCAAAGCTGGGGCGAGAAAGAGTGGATGCAATTTGGAGTAGAGGCACAGAATTGGACGCTCTCCCAATTTATGCACGGTGAGCAGGGTGCTCTGATCTGTACGGCCAAGATCGTTCAGACCGTACCATGGATAGATGCGAAGTATTATGCATCGACTCAGGTGATGGATGAGGCGAGACACGTGGAAGTATTTTCACGCTATCTCGACGACAAACTCTCTGGCCATTATCCGGTCAATATTCACCTGCAGTCCCTGCTTGACGCTATTATCGAGGACGGAAGATGGGATATCACGTATCTTGGTATGCAGATAATGGTGGAGGGATTGGCTCTTGCAGCCTTTGGCTTTATTTACCAACTTACTAACGAGCCCTTGCTAAAGCAGATTCTTAAGTATGTCATGTCAGATGAAGCTCGCCACGTTGCCTTTGGTGTGATATCGCTGAAGGAGTATTACCAGCAGCTTACCTCTGCTGAGATAAGAGAACGCCAAGAGTTTGCCTATATGGCTGCTACTTCAATGCGTGATCGCTTTTTACAGCAGGAGGTATGGGAGAGGATGGGTATCAATCCAAAGAGTGTCGTCTCGCTGCTTAATCAGGTGCCTGAGCGCAAGCAGTTCCAGGCAATGCTCTTTGCCAAGATCGTGCCAAATTGCAGGAAACTGGGTCTGCTGGATGCCAGCAACAGTTGGTTGCGTGACCGATTTACTGAAATGGGCATAATAGGTTTTGAGCATCTTGACGATACTGGCTCTGAGTACGAAGAATTGCAGGTGGTTTCCGGATAGCTGTCCAGACTAGCTTGATCCTCTACTGGGTATTGAGTCTATTGTCTATCTCAGCGATAGACGGGCATGATGCTCCGCCCAGTCTCTCTACTGACATGGATGCGGCGACATTGGCAATCCAGGCAGCATCTGTTTTGGTTGCACCATAGGCAAGACCCGCCAAGTACGCGGCTGTATGAACATCACCGGCTCCAGTGGTGTCTATGACCTCTCTTGATGGGCTGGATGGAACTACAGCTGGGGCACGGCAGAGATCTGAATTTTTCATAGAGTCCGTGCTACGGCTTGTGCCAGGAACAATCACGCAGCCATGCTTGCCTGCTCGAACTATCAGGGTAGCATCTTTCCTGAGATGTTCGTGTAGCTCTTTTGCCAATCTGGTTGCATTCTCTATTACCAGGTCGGTGGGGGAGGTGCTTAGGTCGGATGCCGATGGTTCCAAGTCGGATGCCGATGGTTCCAGGTTGGCGGGGGAGGGAGAGGCCATGCCCGATTGAGTATCTGCTCCTTCCTGTACCCTGTACAATAGAGTCTCAGCCTCCTTGAGATTGAGCGTCAACAAGCTGCATGCGCTGATAATGCTTACGAGAGACTTGTCATGCAACTCTCCTACCAGAGGGCCGGGGTCTATTACGATGTTCCATCTTTGCGACGCGTGTACAATCCAATCGCTTAGCAATGGACCAGATACAGGATAGAGAAACTCATACCCGGAAATATATATCGTATCATCATACTGTAACTTATCCTCTATCTTAACCAAGTGCTCATCCTGTAGCATAGATTCACAACCGGGGTAAGTAATAAACGTACGCTCACCGGTTGGCTCTACCATTCCGACCACAAATCCATTGTCACCCTCTGATGTTAGAACGGCGAGACGGTCAATGTCGTATTCGCTGAGTGCATCTTGAATACCAGATGCCCAGCGGCCGGTACCTATTATTCCTCCGTAGGCAGCTTTCATCCCAAGCTGGCGAGCAGCGTTAAGTACGTTGAACCCTCCTCCAGGTGAGATATGGCATTGGGAAGCCAGCACATCCGACCCATGATCGGGAAGATGATCAACGTACAACAATACATCCATTACGATACTGCCAACGAGGACAAGCCTTCCCTTCGGCTCTCCATTGGAACCTATATTATTCATTTTTTTGAGTATTCACGTCATCTCCGTGGCCCAGGAGGTGGTCGCTACACTAGCTCCATTGAAACCCATATTATTCATTTTGAATACTCAGTTTACTTGTCTGTAAGAGTATCTGTTTTATAGTTACGATTCTTTAATAGAGATAGCGCATAGAAGGTAATTCCACTGATTACAAAAGATATCAGTATCTCTAAGCTGGAGTCAGCAAATATGCCCTTGGCTAGTGGGCCGTTGAAAAATGGTGAAGTAGTAAATAGTAGCCCTATTGCAGTGCTGGCGATCCAGGCTACTATGCCAGGCCAACCCATACCGTTTCTCACCAGTGAGGTGGAATACTTGGGGTCGAATAGAGAGTTTTTGCTTTCGGTCTCCGATGATACATTCTCCAGTGCGTAACCAAACCGTAATTGACCAGCAACAAAGGTTCCTGCCCATGCTGCCAACCCGACTCCCAGCAGTATAATAAATGATTCGAATGGCTGGAAGAAGCTACTTGAGAAGAACACTACGTAAACGGTACCACCAAGCATAATGCATGCGTCTATAAATATACTCTTGTAGCGCTTCAGTGGCACAAACATGCTGAGTAGATTTAATCCAGAGGAATACAGGCTTAGGTCCGCCTCTACCACAAGTCCTCCCACTGCGGTGATTAGGTATGGTACATACATCCAGGAAGGAAGTACATGTTGTATTGCCGCTATTGGGTTTGCCGCTGTAGCGATGTGCGGGTCTTTGGCACCCAACAGGACACCGGTCATCATCAAGATAATAAGTGGTATCGATCCACCTGCTAGTACTGACCAGAAGATACCCCGTCCGCTCCCAGATGACGAGGTATAACGGCTGTAATCTCCTGCTGCGTTTGCCCAACTGAGTCCGGTACCAGCTACCACTATGGAGAATGCTGGTAATACTCCATCCAGCCACGATCCTCCACGCTGGGTGAGGATGGCGTGAAAGGATGTCTTGGTCAGTATCTCGATCAGAATGGCAACAGTCATGATACCTAGAAGGTAACTGCCCCATTTCTGTACTACCACCAGTGTAGCTTGCCCCAAAATGCTAAACGCAATTGACAGTCCTGCTACTACTACCAGCGATAACAATCCCAGCAGAACCGTACCGGCATGTATTGCCATGCCCAACAGCGCCATCATGGCCAGAGTGCCTGTAATTACAGCTATAGTCTCCCAGCCTACCAATGATACCCAGCTGATCAAATTGGGTATGAAGTTGCCATATAGACCAAAAATTGCACGGGAGATTGTCATCATAGGTACTCTCCCTCTCCACCCGGCGAGAGAGAGCACGCCTACCAAGGCGAATGATACAATCGTACCACCAGCGATTGCAGTAATGGATTGCCATAAATTCAGTCCGAAGCTAAGTACTATAGCACCGAGCACCAGGCCCAGAATACCAATGTTGGCGGCGAACCATACCCAGAATAGATCCCAAGTGCTACCGGAGCACGCTTCTTCTGGCACTTGCCTGATGCCATTCGATTCTATACGCCATGGCTGATTGCTCCTGTCAATTACGTTGCTGGTTGCAGTATTGTCGTCGGTGTAGATGCCTGCAACATTGCCGCTATCGATGGGGCTTTCAAGTTTACTAGTCACGAAAAGATACCTCCGCTTTCCGGTGACCGTTGCCACGGTCACATACCAAAACGAGGCCGGTCTCCTGACTTAGGATCATTGCCCTCACCAGCCTTCCCAGGTATATTACCCAGTGGCAATTTTAGTGAGGACTCCCCAATCACAGTGGCGGGTCCGTGCCGGACTTTCACCGGCTTCTCGATTCTCCCTTAGGGCAGGCGATCCATTGCTGTAGACACCTCTCCGGTTGCCCGGTAGTGAATACTGGCAGGATCCCCAGCCGACTGGGCACCTCGTCTATTACTTCGAACAATGATAGCAAAGGAAGGCAGTACATGCAACATCTTTCATT
>JAMCPC010000123.1 GCA_023379725.1 Actinomycetota bacterium | reverse complement strand
CTCGCGGTACCGAAGTCCTCTCGGTGACAAAGGACAACTCACTAATGAGCCAGTGGAATGACTATGCAAACTCCGGCATCGGATGGACAGGTGGAGACTCCGTACATGGCTATTCCATAGGTCATGGATCTACCCTATGGACATTCGCAGACAGCTTTCTGGGGCCGATCAATTCCAATGGAACACGGCCGTTTATGGCTCCACTTGTACATAATCTATTTGTGGTACAACATGGATCCAAATATCATCTAAAGATAGATGGTAATGTAAACCAGCCATTCCCACTTGTATCGCCTCACAATCCACAAAATTTTTATCTTGCACTATCGGGAGCTGTGGAGGGAAGGCGACTCCAGGAATTCCTGATGGAAATTCACAGGAACAAGAATGGCGGCTTTCACTGGCAACAGGTGAAGACAGTTGTTGCTACATTCATGTTGCCCAGCCTCAAGCTGATAGGAGTAACTCCCATCCACCAGCCGAATCTCTCCATACAGTGGGGAGCTTATGTCATGAACCTGGGTAGCTATACTTATATATACGGAGCCACGGCTACGTCAACCACCCAGAAGAAGATGTATGTCGCACGAGTTACCTCTCACAATCTAAACAGTCAGTGGAAATACTTTGATGGTAGCGGGTGGACTGTGAATGCGTCGAAGGCTGCCGGTATCTATAATGGGGTATCAGAACAATTCAGCATAACACCATACGATGGAATCTACATAATAATAGATTCATCGGTAAGCAATAAGTTTTCTGCCAGAGTGGATGTGCTGACCGGTTGCACTCCGGAAGGCCCTTTCTATCAAGTGTCCAGCTTCGTCGCAAGCTACAGAGTCGGACCACTCGGACAAAGTGAATTTCACTCTTCCAAAGTATGGGTGTACGAAGCCATGGATCAACCATCTCTGAATAGAGGATCACAATTCCTGGTCTCTTATAATAGGAATTCTCTCGATTATTGGGATCTTTTTCACAGTACTGCTATCTACCGACCGGGATATTTATGGGTTACTATCGGCGTAGGCATTAAGAGTAAAGGCGTGGGGAACCCGTAGCATATGCTTAAGCGCGTATGATATTTGCCAGAGAAGAAAGTACTCCATTTACGAATTTCCCCGACTGTTCTGTAGAGTATTCCTTTGCCAGTTCGACGGCTTCATCCAATATGACGGCATTCGACATCTCACGATGAGCGAGCAATTCGTAAGTCGCCATCTGAAGAATAATCCTGTCTATCAACGGCATCCTATCGATGTGCCATCCTTCAGATGCATTATCAAGTAGCTGGTCTATACGATTCGCATACCTGCAAACACCCTGGAATATCTCCAGTGAGAACGGATCAAGGGGCACGGCCAAAGAGTCCAGAAGAGTTTCCGGCGATATATCTTTTATACTGCGCTCGTATAGAACCTCTAATGCCCTGGTTCTGGCTTCGTGACGAGGCAGCTCTCGGCCAGCGGGCATCAACACCACTGATACATGTCGTCCTCTTTGCTGCCAGCTACAAGACTTCCACTGTTCTTTTCTACTGAATGTCTACACACGAGTAATGTACTCGCCTGTACGAGTATCTACTTTTACCCTGTCTCCAGTAGAGACAAATAGTGGAACCTGGATGGTTAGTCCGGTTTCAAGGGTAGCTGGCTTTCTGGCTCCAGACACCCTATCTCCCTGCAAGCCGGGATCGGTTGCAGATACAGACAGCTCTACAGCAGCAGGAAGGTCCACAGAAACTACTTCATCTCCATACATCTGGAGCACCACTGTATCACCCTCTTTAAGGTAATCTGAGGAAGAAGCAAGAGTGGACCCAGGGACATGAACCTGATCGTATGAGACTACATCCATGAATACGAATGCATCGCTATCCTTGTAAAGGAACTGCATGTCACGCTTATCCACTATTGCTTGTTCTACCTTTTCGTCAGCGCGGAACGTCTTATCCAGTACTGCCCCGCTGCGGACGTTCTTGAGTTTGGTCCTTACGAAAGCTCCACCCTTGCCGGGTTTCACGTGCTGAAACTCGATTACCCGAAAGAGTCCCTCAGAGAGCTCAAGGGTCATTCCATTCTCAAGATTATTCGTCGATGTCGTAGGCATAGTTCAAGTATAACAGCCAGACCACATGTAACGAACCAGTGTAGTGTCTCGTAAATAGCGTGACGTTATTCGGCAAGTCAGGGGCGTCATCTGGCTGGCGGGAACCCATAGTTATTTGCGAGACACTACACTAGTATGCTGTCCGGTACTTTCGCGACAGCCATGGCCATCAATCCTCTCACTTTGGGCTCGAAGTAAGCGATCTGGAGCCATCTGATGTAATAACAAGCATATCTTCAATGCGCACCCCACCTACGTTGGGGATGTAGATGCCTGGTTCGACCGTTACCACCATCCCTGCTTGCAGCTCGGAATCCGAATTGGTGCTCAATACCGGAAGTTCATGTACATCCAATCCTACTCCGTGTCCGGTACTGTGGTTGAAGTATTCACCATACCCGGCATCCTCTATGACCTTCCTGCACGCCATGTCAATATCTGCGCATTTTACTCCCGGTCGCAGAAGCTCAATACCAGCCTGCTGTGCGTAAAGCACTATCTCATATACTCTCGCAATCTCACCACTCAGGTGACCATCACAGAGTGTCCTGGTCATGTCTGAACGGTACCCTCCAAACACTGCCCCAAAATCCACCACCACAGCGTCATCACTGCCAATTGCTACAGATGAGGGCTTTGCATGAGGCTTGGCTCCGTTTGGCCCTGCTGCAACTATAGTGTCAAAAGCTCTATCCTCTGCTCCGAGCCTACGCATCCACCAATCAACCTCAAGTGCAAATTGACTCTCAGTTGGGTTACTGTCCAGAGTAGGAGTACTCTCACGCAATGCGTCATCAGCTATAGATGCCGCTCTCTCCATTAAGACAATCTCGCTCTCATCTTTGATCAAGCGAAGCTGCTCTACAAGCCCACTCTGAGGTACAAATGAGATATCCAGTTGACTCTCTGCAAATAACTCTGCCCATCGTTGCTGTGCTGCCCAAGTAATATTGTCTGCCTCCATAGAAAGAGAATTAATTCCAGAGGAGCGAACGGTTTCGATGATTGCATCCTTTTGCTTGTTGGGCATAGACGGGCTGCTCACGGCAATCTCCAGGGCATCAGAGGACGCAACCTCAGCAGTCTCCTCTTTTACCTGCACCTCGTAACGGCTGTCGGTAGTTAGAAGTACTATGTCGTGAGCAACCAGCATTAAGGCTGCAGATCCACTGAAACCAGTTAGATACCTTATGTTAGCCAGATTACTGACTAAAAGTGCACCTACGTTATTTTCGCCCATTAGCTGCCGAAGCCTGTCTACTCTGGATAATTGAGTCGGCTGGGCAGTAGTTACAAGGTTGGTCGTATCCATGTAGTAAATACTAGCCGCGATCCAGCCTTCCTCTACATATCCACTCGCTCCAACGATCTGAACAGATGTGCCAGGAAATGGCCTTCCACAACTAACGGTATTGATTGGACAAGCAACAGCCATGCCATCTGATGATAAGTAGTCGCCGCTGCTTGCAAGTCCCGGATCTACAAATAACTCAGCCTTCCCCGTCTCGCTTGGACATAGAGAACTCACCCTGCGTCAGGAAAGTTGTCGGAGCTGAGCCTCCCATGGGGTCATTATAGCTTGTCATCTGCTGACGTATCGACTCTCGATCTATTAGTGTCGTAGACAACTGCAATCAAGTTCCACCTGTTGCTGGCAATTGCCATCTTGCATCCTAATATGATAACTCGCCCAGAATAAGGGATACTCTTGCTAGGCGGGAAAATGTAATATTTGCCACTTGCTACCGTTCCATAACCAGAACTCGCTATTAATGGAAGAATCATAATTGATTCCCTGTACACCACCGAATAGAATTACGCCATGATATGCAGGATCGTAGGCAGCCTCTGCAGCATACAGGCCAGGTGGAT
>JAMCPC010000122.1 GCA_023379725.1 Actinomycetota bacterium | reverse complement strand
CTTTATTCTTTGGGCATCCCAACGACTCTATCCAGTAGCTTTTGGCCATGTGGATAATCTAGCGCACCATCCAAGCTATCGTGACATCCAATGACATGATTGTCCCGTTAGCGAAGAGCTGAAGAGCCGCCAATTGGCGGAGAGGGAGGGATTTGAACCCTCGGACCCGGTTTCCCAAGTCAACTCATTAGCAGTGAGTCCGATTCGGCCGCTCTCGCACCTCTCCGTTTCATATATTAGCTCAATATGAAGTTAGTGTGTGTCTAGTAAATAATCATGGGTTCCCGCTGCATCTGCTCAAGTCAATCGGATGAGAAATGAGTAATTATTCACCAAGAGTTAACCCTAAGTTCACCTTAATTTACCCTATCGTTCAATCAGGGTGTAGATAATGACATCGTAACCGCATTGAAGCGGTTAGTAAGAATGGTAACGATTAAGGCATACAACACAAGGAGGATGTCGAGAGTGACAAACAGTATGAAAACCAAATTATGGGAGTGTATAAGATGTCAGTCAGCCATTGATGCTGGCGTATCTTTATTTTACATTTCCAGCTCAGTCCAGAGCGTAAGCCTTACCGTTAGGGGTGTCCGATGACTACCGGCCAGAGAGGCAGTTCTCATTCAGCTTACAAGACTCTCGATGATGCATCTCTGAACAGCAAGCACTGGCTGACGGTGATTACTGCCGGGATGGGCTTTTTCACCGATGCCTATGATCTGTTCATTATAGGAACGGTCACTGCAATCCTGACTCCCATCTGGCATCTGAATACAGCCCAGCTGTCTCTGCTGAACTCGATTTCGCTGATCGCAGCAGTAGTCGGGGCTCTGACCTTTGGCAAGCTCATGGACATGTTCGGGCGCAAGGCCGTCTACGGGATAGAAGTCATGCTGTTGGTGCTGGGTGCTGTTGCTTCGGCATTCTCACCGAACTTCGCAGTGCTGTTCGCTTTCCGTATCCTTGTCGGGATTGGGGTCGGAGGCGACTATGCCACTTCTGCGGTGATCACCTCCGAGTATGCCAACCGCAAGAACCGCGGGCGGCTCGTCGGTACCGTATTCGCCATGCAGGGCTTCGGGTTACTTGCCGGTCCGGCAGTTGCCGCGATACTCCTTGGCGCAGGCATGTCTCACGCACTGGCCTGGCGACTTATGCTCGGTCTTGGAGCCATCCCGGCTGCTTCAGTAATCTACCTGCGCCGCAAGATCAAGGAGACTCCGCGCTACACCTTGGCGGTGAAGGGAGACGTGGCAGCTACCATTGAGACGGCGGCCTGGGTGACCGGGTCCACTCCAGCGGTGCAGGCCAACGGGTCCATCTCAGGCAGCCTTGCAGCAGAGGGCAGGAGCAATGGAGATTTGAGCACTGGTGGATCAACGGGTGCCACCATCCGGAAGCTTCACTACAGGCTGACTGACTCGCCGTTCCTGCTCCGGCTCTTTGGTACAGCGGGAACCTGGTTCCTCATGGATATTGCCTTCTATGGCAACTCGGTATCGAGTCCCTTGATTCTGAAGGCTCTCCAGCCGAAAGCCACTCTGCTGGACAATGTATTGATCGCAGGAGCTATCTTTGCCGTATTTGCCGTACCGGGGTATTGGGCGGCGGTATTCCTGATGGACAAGATGGGACGGAAGCGAATCCAATGGCAGGGCTTTCTTGTCATGGCGCTCGCATTCGGGGCAATTGCGGTCATACCTGGAATGGCCAAGAACCCATGGGCATTTCTGGTGGTGTTCGGGATCAGCTACTTCTTCATTGAGTTCGGTCCCAACGAGACCACGTTTGTCTATCCGTCAGAGATATTCCCGACATCTATTCGAGGTGCCGGGGACGGGATCTCCGCCGCTGGTGGCAAGACAGGAGCTTTCCTCGGAGCCCTTTTGGTTCCTACGCTGCTCAAGACCATTCACCTGTCGGGCGTGATGGGCGTCATGGCTGGCGTGTCAGCGATAGGGCTTTTGCTCACCATAGTTGCCCTGCCCGAACCTATGGGTCGCAACCTGGAGGATGCCTCAGGAGAGAGCATCGAATCGGGTGCCATGGGGACTCATCCGCAGGCTGTTTCCGGCTTTTCGAATTAAAATTACGAACTCTCCCCTATAGACCATATGGATGGGTACTACACTGTGGCTATGCAGGTAGTGCCCATTCATCGCGTTTGCAGACAATTTAGAGATGTATTGTCCTGCAAAGCGTAGTAAATATGTCTACACTTGTGCTATGGACTTGGTTACAGAAAATCGCAACATAATAAATAGACTGAACGTCGGTGATACTCTTACCAGGACAGCGTGGAGGATGCCGCAGAAGCTGGCAGTAGTCGACGGCGAGAAGAGACTTACCTATGAAGAGTTGAATCAGCAGGTAAATAAGTTGGCAAACTCGCTTGCTGTCCATGGTTACAAGAGGGGTAACAGAATATCTCTTCTGGCAGGGAACAGTCTGGAGTTCCTACTCACTTACTATGCTTGCGCGAAACTGGGCGTGGTATGCGTTCCGATCAATACGGGGTGGGGAGCAGATGAGATTCGATACGTGCTCGGTCACAGTAAGGCGCAGGCTGTAATCGTAGAGAGTCAACTCGCTGAAAAGCTGCTTTCGTCGCTTGATAGCGTTGAGACCTTAAAAGAGGTAGTCTTGGCACCCGGGGTAGGAGACGAAGAACTATCTGCTAATCAACTATCAGAGAGAGCCAACTCAGGCGTCCAGCGCTTTTGGAATCTCCTTGATGAGGGAGATAGCAGCGAGCCTCTGGTCTACGTGGAAGACAGGGATCCTCTGACATATCTGTATACAAGTGGTACTACCTCTGCTCCCAAGGGGGTGGTCGGCAGCCATCTCTCTATATACATTGAATCGTTAACGTGTGTCGTAGAGTCAGGATTCAGCGAATCGGAACGAACGGTAGCTATGATGCCCTTTTTCCATACTGCACAGTTGAATGGAGTGATCACGCCAACGATCATGGTAGGCGGGACTATTTTTGTAGCTCGAACATTCGACCCTACGGCTTTATTGGAAACAATAGAGAGAGAGAAGATATCCTTTATTTTCGGATTGCCGATGATGTATCGCATTATGCTTGACCATCCGGATCTCCATAAGCGTGATCTGTCGAGTTTGAGACGTGCACTCTATGCGATGGCTCCTATGCCAGATAAGGATTTGAGGCGGGCAATTGAGGAGTTTAAGTGCGAATTTGCATTGGGTTTCGGTCAGACTGAAATGGCACCTCTGACTACGGTATTTAAGCCCGATGACCAGCTACTGTACCCCGGTTCGGTGGGTAGCCAGATAATCAACATCCAGACTGCCATTATGGACGAGAATGGCAATATACTGTCTCCGGACGAGGTGGGCGAGATAGTGTATAGAGGCCCTCATGCAATGGAGGGATACCTAGACGATCAGAATGCTACCTCAAAGGCATTTCAGTATGGTTGGTTTCATTCGGGTGATACCGGCCACTTTGACGAGAACGGTATTTTATGGTTTGACGATCGCACCAAAGACGTCATAAAGACCGGTGGCGAGAATGTGGCTTCCATAGAGGTAGAAAAAGCTATATATGCCGCCGAAGAAGGCATCATGGAGGTAGTCGTGATAGGGCTTCCTCATGATAGGTGGGGTGAGGCTATCACTGCCGTAGCTATATGTCGTGAAGGAGTCACTCTTGATCCGGAGCAGGTGATAGCCAAGACCAAGGAGAGAATTGCTTCATTCAAGGCTCCAAAGGCCATAATTTTCGTCGACCAGATGCCTCGTACCGCTACAGGTAAGGTACAGAAGCATCTGTTGCGCAAGGAATATAAGGATTACTACCAGGGAAGCGGGGCGTACTAATTGAGGCGGGGCTGAAGCGGGGCTGAAGCGGGGCGTATTAATTGAGATGCCCCCCAGGATAGCGTAAGTGTGCTACACGATATAGTGCTATTGCAGCAGCTGCTGATACGTTCAGGGAGGCTATCCGACCGACCTGAGGGAGAGATGCCATCATGGAGCATCTTTTTTTACTGAGCGCACTCATGCCTTTTTCTTCGGATCCCAGTACCAGCGCTACCGGTTCAGGCGCATGAATAGGTATATCGTACAATGAACGTGGTGCAGATGGGTCCAGCCCTATAACAGTTACCCCCAACTTGTCCAGTTCAAGAATAGCCGTAGGGATGCCCCCCACGACTGCAAAGTCAAGATGCTCTATGGCTCCAGATGCTACCTTGGTTGCCGTAGCCGAGACATGCGCACTGCGATGGCGCGGTATGACAACCCCGGTTGCTCCGGCACATTCGGCGCTTCTCAATATGGAACCCAGGTTGTGCGGATCCGTGATGCTGTCAAGAACTACAATGAATGGAGCAGACCCTGCCTTCATGACCAGGTCGTCTATCGTGTATGTATCCAGTGGAGTTGCTTTGGCTATTACCCCTTGGTGAGAGTGTGATCTGGCCTCCCTGTCCAATTTAGCTGGAGGCATGTTTATTACTCGCACATGCCGCTTTGCAGCCATTTTTTCTATCGCATCAAGTATTGGGGAGGCTTCCATTCCTTCTTCCAGGAGTACCTCGTACACTTTGCGCTTTCCGGCAGACAATAGTTCCAATACCGACCTACGACCCTCTACCTGTTCCCCCCCTATCTCGTTATCATTCCATGATTGAGTAGTTCGTGGGTCACGGCTGACAGGTCGGCGTCCCGAGACTGCCTGTGCAGGTGCTCGGCGTAGTGTCCGAGCTGATGTGCGATCGGAACGTCTCATATATCACCTCGATTCTGTATTGACGTACTGGCTCGTCGTGCTGATATGTCGTACCTGTGCAGGTATATCATGTTGCCATACTGTGCTCAGATATCGTACTGAGATACTATATCGGCAACGAGTTTCGGAACGCCATAGTAACATATCATGCCACCATCACTATAAGTGCACTAGCGAGACAGGCTATTCCCTCCTCATTGCCCAGCGCTCCCATACCCTCGGGCGATGTAGCCTTGACATTGATGCCTCCACCCGTTACTTCACTGAGTCGAGACTGAATAGATACGATATATGGTGACAGTATTGGACTCTCTGCAATTGCGGTGACGTCTATGTTCACTATATGGTACGACTGGTTGTGTAGCATTTCTACTACCTGCCTGAGCATCTCTATAGAGTCCGCTCCCGACCAGAGCGGATCCGTATCGGGAAAATGGTGTCCTATGTCTCCCAGTCCGGCAGCACCCAGTAGGGCATCAATCACGGCGTGTGTAAGGACATCGGCATCCGAATGCCCCATAAGGCTCTTATTGTGAGGGATATTGATTCCTCCAAGCACCAGATGGCTGTCTCTGTGACCGAAGCGGTGCATGTCGAACCCATTGCCTATTCGCAGCTTAGACATCGGTCCAGTCTTTTCTGGTCCCATCAAGCGATTCAGGCGTACAAGGTCGTCAGTGGTAGTTACCTTAATATTGTTCCTTTCTCCGGGAACTGTCACTACGTCTTCTCCGATCATCTCTACAAGGGTAGCATCATCTGTAGTGTCGTGTCCTGACTCATGTGCTCGCCTGAGTACATTCGCTCTGAACGCTTGCGGGGTCTGTACAGTAACGTAATGCGTCCGATCAAGGGTTCGCAGTACCTTGCTGCCCTCTACCTCTTTCATGGTATCCACTATCTCTAAGGCTGGTATTGCAGCAGAGGCACCATTACGTACGGCATTTATTACGGACTTTGCCAGCTCAGGACTTGCCAGCGGTCTTGCGGCATCATGCACTACCACTGCTTCAGCTCTTTCGGGTACAGCTGCCAGTCCGGAGCGTACCGAGGCTGATCGGCTATCACCTCCCGCAACTATATGTACACTTGGTGTACTTGAAGTCCCGCCCGGAGTATTGGTAACTTTTTCCTGTGGTAGGTAAGTGCCAAGCCCATCAGGAGGTACCACCAGCACAATACCCTCGACCAGCCCGTCTTCGACCAGCCTGCTGAATAGTTCCAGTGACCATTCAGTCAGCGCCTTACCGCTGAGCAACTCCAGTTGCTTCATAGAGCCAAAGCGCTCCCCTTTCCCGGCGGCAACGATGATTGCCCAAGTGTTCATCTCGCTATGTCCAGCCTGCTACCTACTCCAGACCTCATTACGGGATGTAATTCTACGCCCACTGCATAGGTTGCATAGGCTGCATAGGTTGCATAGGTGCCGTCTTGTTGCCGGCTGCGACAATCAGCCAGGTAGCCATTAGCGCAGTATCTCGAGTATCTCCTAAATAGCGTGACGTTATCTGACAAGCCAGAGGCATCATCTGACTGGCGCGAGCTCATGGTTATTTGCGGGACACTACGCTGAATACAGTGCCTAGGCCAGTAGCTCGTCCAACCGCCTGGTTGCCTCGTCCTCACTGGCGTTTAGTGCAAAGGTCAACTCTGAAATGAGTATCTGACGCGCACGTGCCAGCATTCTCTTTTCACCAGTGGATAGGCCCTTATCCTTATCTCTTATTGACAGGTTTCTTACTACCTCGGCAACCTGGTAGATATCACCTGACCGTAATTTCTCGGAGTGGTTCTTGTAGCGTCGTGACCAATTGGTAGGCATCCTGGCACCCTTTTTACTGAGTACAGCGAATACCTCCTCTACTTCTTCGTCATTTATTACTTCGCGCAAGCCAACGCTTTCTGTGTTGTCTGTGGGTACCATCAGGGTGAGGTCGCCGTATGCCAATTTGAGTACCAGGTACTCCTTCTCCTCGCCAAAAGCTTTTTTTATCTCCCTGCGCTCAACTACAGCGGCACCATGATGAGGGTAGACAACCCTGTCACCTTTTTCAAACACTCAGGCCTCCTTGAATTATATTTCGCATTGCTTCTGTCAGCGTGGTCATTACCTTACCCTATTATAGCTCAAAACAGAGATGTAGGCTAAAGAGGACAAACAGTCCCATGCTATGATCTAGAAATGAGCATTGGTCACAATAAGCTTCCTCGCCATGGAAGTCTGAAGGCGGTTGTAACGGGTGGAAGCGGCGTACTCGGGAGAGCCATAGCATCCAGGTTGCTGGATAACGGGTGGCAGGTACGCATACTGGATATTGCCCGCCCTCCTGCAGAGTGCCTCCAGGCTGAATTCGTACAGGTCGACATAGAAAAGGACTTCACCAGCATAGAACGAGTAGCTGAGTTGGTAAGTGGGTTTACCCACGTATTCCATCTCGCAGCTCGATTACCTCAAGCTGGACTTGATGAAGCCGGTTTTTTAGCGGCAAACGTCGAGCCAACCCGCAAGTTGGCATTAGCCTCTGCGGACGCGGGAATCCAGCGCTTTGTCTATGCATCATCAATCGAGATATATGGTGCACAGCCAATGCACATACCTCTTGACGAAGATGCAGAACTACACTTTACGGGTGCATACAGCCGTAATAAATGGGAGTGTGAGGAACTTCTCAGAAAGATCCGACTTGAAAAAGGGCTTAGCGTAGTGATGCTGAGGATGCCCATGATCTTTGGGCCGGGTTTTTATCATGAACGCTCCATCCTTACCACCTTCAAACTGTTGCAGCATGGCCTTCCAATACCCCTACCAGCTGCGGATGCCCCTGTTTCATTCGTATCAGCACGAGATGCCGCACAGGCATTCGAACTGGCTTCTTTGAGCGTAGAAGCCGATGGAGAATCGTTCAATGTCGCCGCTCCTGACATACCGACCATGATGGAACACATGTGGCAAGTTGCAATAAAGGTCGGCTCACGCTCAAAACCATTTGCCATACCAGCTTGGACGACCAAAGCTATAGAGGGGTTCGCTCGCAAAAAGGCCAAGAAACCGGGTGCAAGGCTGTTTGGCACTCCTGCAGAGCTTATTTCATTCATTGGCACCGGCGGAGCATTCTCCATCGAAAAAGCCCGTCGTATCTTAGATTATTCGCCGCTGGACAGCTGCTCAGATGCTTGGGCAAATACATACAAATGGTACTATGCCACCAGTGCAGCGCCTCGTAAATAGTGTGACGTCATTCGGCCAGTCAGGGGCATCATCTCAAGGCCGAGGACGAATGCGTAGCTGGAGCTACGTCTGGGACAAGAACGCCGTCAGGGGCATCATCTGGCTGGCGGGAACCCATGGTTATTTATATTTGCGGGACACTAAGCACTAAGCACTAAGCACTAAGCATAGCTTTACAGTAAAGCGACCCCCTCCATGCGCAGCGTAGCAAACGGTGGACAGGTAACCGTAAAGAGCTGATGTAATATATCTGGCTCATCCATATTGATCCGCTTACCATCTGCATAGCATCTGGTAGCAGCCATGCCATGCAGCACTATACCCACCTTATCAGGAGCGGCATAAGAACCTTCCCTACTCCAAGAGATAGTAGCGGTATCTCCTTCATGAGTAAACGCTATATCATCCATCCTCATCTCTCCATAACCGTCGCCACAGTCATCGTAGCATGTCCCTCTTGCAAGCCCTCTCTCGTCTGGCCAGATATGGAATGATAGCATCTTCGGTCTATGCTCAAGATCCGGTACACATCCTGACGTGTTCAGCCATCCATCATCCAACGGCAGTATAGAGCCATGACGCACCAAGACAGGTATATTCTCCAATGGCGCAGGCAATCTGACAACTCTTCCACCTCTTAATCTATTGATTTGATCAGATTGGCCTGAATGGTACTTCCTTAATTGGACATTCTCGCGCTGGATGCTCTCGCCAGGATCTTTCAAGTTACCCTCAGAATTTTCCAAGCTACCCGAATAACTACCATCCAACCAGGGCGACCAAGTGCCTTTCGGTAGGCGAACCAATCTGGAGGCCTTACCAGGAGCCGTCACGGGGGCAACCAATACAGACCCACCCAACATAAAAGCATCGTCTATCTCCCAAATAAGCGAATCGCTACTGTCACTGTTCTCGACCCAGCCCAGTGGCCTGATCAAAGGTGTACCTGAAGTACTGGCTTCATACGCAAGCGTATACAGATAAGGTAACAGTCTATATCGTAATCTAATATAGTTCGCTACATATGGACGAATGTACTCCGGTAGTCGCCATGGTTCACGCAGAGGCGCTCCCGCTACAGAGTGGGTCCTGCAAAAGGGCAGGAAAGTACTGAGTTGCAGCCATCTAAGATACAATTCTGCGCTTGGCGCACCATTGAATCCACCGATGTCTGGACCCGAAAACGGAAAACCCGACATACCCAGCCCAATCATTGTAGGAATCTGTTGGCGTAGGGCTTCCCAGGTAGACTCGGTGTCCCCTGTCCACCCCCAAGCGTATCTCTGTGATCCTGCCCATCCTGATCTTGAAAGAATAAATGGACGTTTATCTGGGTATACTTTACGGAGACCAGCATAGCCTGACCTGTTCATCTCCAGGGCATAGAGATTATGTGCCTCTGCATGTTCTCCACCTCTACCATCCATATTATGGAGGGTGCCAAGCGGTAAAGTCTTATCACCAAGCAACGCTATATTAGTGGGCTCGTTCATGTCATGCCAGACACCGGCTATGCCATGAGAGCTGAAAAAATCGTACTTGTCCGCCCACCATTCTCTGGTTGAGGGGTTTGTGAAATCTGGGAATGCCGCCCTGCCCGGCCATACTACCCCCAGTTGCACTTCTCCTTGAGGGTTCTTGCAAAAATGTTCCCCTTCAACGCCTTCCTCATATAGACCGTATTGAGAGCTTGAGTCCGCTTTCACCGCTGGATCCAGTATCGTCACTATTCTGATACCCTGCTCGGCGAGTTGATCGGCAAGAGTTTTCATATCAGGAAAACGCAAATGGTCTATCGTGAACACTTTGTATCCATCCATATAGTCTATATCAAGATGTATCGCAGATAGAGGTATATCCATAGACTTGAAATTGTCCACTACATCATGTATGTCCCTTTCGGTTTTGTATCCCCACCTACTCTGATGGTAGCCCAATGCCCATCTGGGTGGAAGGGGAGGCCGACCAGTAATGCCTGTATAGTGGCTAAGCACTTCACCAAGGGTACCGGCCATCAGGTAATAGCGCAGTGCTCCTCCCGCGAAAGTTGATTTCATCAAGCTGTCGCTGTCAGCAGGAAAAGAGAAGGTGCTTTGCCATGAGTTCTCGTAGAAACATCCCATTACGATATCTGGATGCTTGGGGTCTATGGAAACAGTAAAAGGTATACTCATATAAAGAGGATCCACTCCCGGACCCCATAGACCACCAGGATCCCTGTTCCATAGCCTGTACGACCGTGCTTTTCCTGATACCGTATTCGAACGAGCGACTTGACCACTCAAATCCACATGAGCAGCCTTTTCGCCCAGCCCACATACAAGACTCCCAGCACGATGTTGCCTGTCTATAGTCCACCGTTCCCCTGCCCGTGCAGGAGAAAGATCGCGACACAACAACACCTCAGCCTTTTTATGCCGGCCGATTTCTTCCCTGGATGAATGAGACCCACTGGATGAGTCAAAACCACTAGATTCACCGGACTCGCTAGGACCATCAAACATGCCAGACTTGCCAGCACCGGAGCTATTGGACACGCCAAAACCACCATGTGATTGGTCAGAGGACGTAGAACGGCAGGCAGAAAACTGCACTTCACCTGTCGGATGCACTCTTATAGCATAATTATTATATCGTAATATGTAGCAACCATCAATGCTATACTCAAACGATACCTGCGGATCTTCCGCTGCTGGAGGAGGCCATCCATCTCTGAGGCTATAGGGCACTGGCAAAATACCGGGCTCCCAGGTGATCCTGACTACATGGTCAGTCATCACCCGTACTTCAAGTATGGCATCCCTGAATCGGAATAGGGCTCCGTTTGATATCTCCTCATATCCCAGCAACTCTCCAACCCCTCCAGGTATCCCCTGCTGCTTATCAGCTAGTTGTCTGATTGCACTATTGATGCCCTGAGAAAAGGTATTAGTTATGGCGAGCCTGGTTGTACCGGGACCGAGATCCAATACAGAGCGAACAGCCGCAACCCCCAAGTACCACCCACGACGCAACTCCTCACGGAGACCAGCTTGCCTCGACATACTTCTCATGGGTCAAGCCATCTACTCATGTAGCACACAGCGACTCCACCGACACAGTAACGTCATCCTCAATTGACCTACTGAACCTCTCCAGGAGGTCACAGAGAACGGGCGAAGAGGCTCCATCCAGAGCTTGCACTGAAGCATCTATCCATTGTCTCATTACATCTGTACTCTTGGTGAGTGCATTTGATGACATAATCAGCGAGCGTGCCTCTTGCCTTTCACTATCAGATAGTGGCTTACCCAGGAGCGCTGCCAGATCATGACCCACCTCAATGTCATTGAGTGCAAGCAATACTGGCAGCGTGTATATTCCTTCTACCAGATCCTGGCCGGGCTCCTTACCAAGTTCTTCCTTGGTGCCAATAATATCCAATATATCGTCACGTAGCTGAAAGGCCATCCCAAAGTACTTACCGTATTCGGTTATAGCGTCTGCCTCCGATTCGGGCATCCTGCTGGTGAGTGCTCCAACGCGACATGACGCCTCCATAAGGGCAGCGGTTTTGCCGGCAATTGCATTAAAATACTGTTCTTGGGTTCTATTGACCATATACGCTGTCTGCACTTCACTTATTTGCCCCGCGCATAGCTCTCCGAGAGTCCTCGCCAAAAGCGATGCTATATGCTGCCCAAGATCGGCAGCTATCTCGGCTGATTTTGCCAAAAGGTAATCTCCAGCAACAATAGCCACCAGATTCCCCCATCGAGAGTTCACGCTTTTGACATTCCTTCTCATGGATGCTTCATCCATGACATCATCATGATACAGTGACCCAAGGTGTACCAACTCTACCGCTACTGCACCCAGCTGGTCATCACGAGTGGATTCATCAGTTCCGCCAGTAGCTACAGTGATAGCCAGGGTGGGGCGCAACCGCTTTCCGCCAGCATCAATAAGGTATGTTGCCACCTGGTTCAATATAGGATCTGAATTGACAACAGAGCCTTTCAGCAGTTCCTCCATGGATTGGAGGCCCTGCTTCACCGGAGTTACAGATAGGAGTGTAGATATATTCACATCTGTAATAATACGCCATAAAAGTATCTGTGTGATAATCCATTCCTGGCCAACTCATCTCGCAAGCTCCTGGCTTTGGCCATGGGGAAGATGTCACAAGAGATTGTCCTGCGCCAGCCGGATGCGTAAAAATCATGTATTATGGCATAGATGGACAGTGCAAACAACACAAATGCATTTGATGCATTGCCCTTGCTGGCGGTGGGTATGCCTCTCAGGGAGGGTCTGGAGCGTGTGGTACAGGCTCATCGTGGCGCTCTGGTGGTAATGAGCGACAGGGAGGAGGTCCTTTCGCTATGTTCGGGAGGATTCCTGCTGAACACGGAATTCAGTCCCCAAAGACTTGCGGAGTTGGCCAAAATGGACGGGGCAATTGTATTGTCAGAGGACACATCACACATATCGAGGGCAAACGTGCATCTGGTGCCCAATCATTCCATCCCAACCTCTGAAACAGGTACCCGGCACAGGACGGCAGAAAGGGTAGCTAGGTCTACCGGCGTACCCGTGGTATCGGTATCTACGACTATGGGAGTAATTACCCTGTATGAAGGAAATCGTAAGCACGTACTGAAAGACAGGCGTTACCTGTTCAACCAGACCACACAGGTCATCCAGACCCTTACCCGTTTTCGCCAACGCTTCGATCTGGCCATTACCTCACTCTCTGCCCTTGAACTGGAGGGTGCAGCAACCTTACGCGATGTGGTCGGAACCCTGCAGCCGGCGGAACTGGTTTGCAGGCTGGCTGACGAAGTAAACGGTTACCTGGTAGAACTTGGAGATGACGGTAGGCTACTCAAGCTCCAGCTGGATGAACTGTCCACAGGAATAGTCGAGGCACGCAATTTCATAATGCAGGACTACGTCAATGTTACAAATAGTATCGATAGGGCAATTGCATCGTCTCCATCGTCGGCACCTATTTCGATAGCAGCAAACAATCACAATGTGCATGCTAATGGAGCACCAACAGACGGTAGCCTCAATACAACACGCCAATCTGGAGAATCAATCATAAATATAGCTACCCAGCATGCAATTCGGTCGCTACAGCAAATGTCTACAGAAGAGCTTGCAGATACGGAAAATATTGCCAGAGCTATCAAGGGAAGGGGGGAGAATAGCGAACTCGATAGCTCGGTAGAGCCCAGAGGATACAGGCTGTTGCACCGTCTTTCGCATATTCCTGACCCTATAGTCGATCGTATAGTAGAGCACTTTGGCAACCTTCAAGCCATTATGCGTGCCTCCCAGTCGTCTCTGGAAGAAGTAGAGGGAGTTGGTACGGGACGCGCTACGACATTACGCAACGGATTGGCTCGCTTAGCTGAAATGAGTATTCTGGAACGCTACGAATGATCCATACAGTGAGCGCAAGCTCTTAGTGGTTTATCTTGTAAATAACGTAACGTCCTCTAGGAACTCCTTTTCCCTTCGCTCTCCAGTCGCTGAGTCTCCCCAGTCCATCCACTGGGACCGGACACTGCGAGTCGGTGTTTGGACAATTGACCAACACACCTCCCACGTCCACTAAAATATGTCGTGGTTTGCTTGGAGTCCTGCCGTGAGTGGTAGCGGTCAGTTCATCGGACAACTCATCTAGTCATCCCCCCTTCTGCTTTTCATTCGGCGTAGGGCGACCAGAGAGAGTGTAATCTGGCCAGCGGGACTACATGGTCATTTGCTGGGCTTGCCAATTTGGACGGTAGCGCCTTCATAGTGCGGGCACGTGCGGCATGGTTGCTCCGATGATATTATAATATACGACATATAATACGTGAAGTATATTACATATAATAGAAAGGTTTTACCATGCTGTCATTGCCTGTTCCTCTTTATCCTGAACCTCCGTATACATACGATGAGGCGAAAGTCGCTATTGCGTTTTTGGACAATCCGCTATCCTCAGTGCCACCGGGGTTGTTGCCGGAAGGCATAGAATACCTGCCCTTACAGGTGGCTGTCTTTGCCGACTACCCAGATTCTACTATAGGTCCCTACAGGGAAGTCGTTGTCCTGGTTGGCGTAATGCGGAATGGTAACCCCGCGTTGTACTGTCCCCTCATATACGTTACAAGTGATACAGCGCTCTGTGCCGGTAGAGAAATCTGGGGTTTCCCAAAGAAACTGGCTGTGATCGACATAGAGCATGGAGAGGAAAATAGTCTGCATTGTCGTCTGGAGAGGGGAGGTGACGATTTACTGGTACTCAATGGGTCGGTACCCAATGAAATCGATGCATCCTCTGTAATGCTGCTGGAAAACCTTACTGTGATCAACCACAAGCTCATTCCCAGCGTAGGTGGTGGCAATCCTGATGTAGACGTGCTGTCTACAGTGAGTTCGGAGCAATCGATAAAATCCGTACTTGGTGGAGCAGGCACGCTACAGGCTGGTGGTGAGGTAGCTCTGGTGCTCGGTTCTGGGGGTACGGCGCAAATCTTGTGGTCATTGAGCGATCTAGTTCTGCCTTACGGCCAAGAAATCGAAGCAAGTGCAGTATAGTAGGTAGCGATACAGTTCCCGGCATTCCTTCTACTTTCGTTCCGTCCCCTCTTCCGGGTTGGCCGAAAGGGAGCGCCAGCCCAGTCAGCGAGGCCGGGGAGAACGTAATATAATGAATGCCAATCCCGATGCTGTTACCGCTCTTGTCGCCATTTCCTCCGTCTGCTGCCTCCTTACCGGTTACGCCCTCTCTCGTGCGGGCAAAAATTATTTGCGGAAATTGCCATCCTGAGAACTATAAGTGATACAGGTAGATGTAGAATGTAATTAAGCTATTAAGTGGCTTGGTAAAAATAGGTGAAAGACAAGTTGATAATGGAGACGGTCAGTCATGGAAGGCTGGTATGCTGGTAATTGTAATGCAGGTTGTCGAGATCGTGTAATTGGATTGGAAGTTAGAGAGGTTGGATTGGAGACCGTGCGGCGTAAGCAGCATAAAATTAAAATAGAGCAGATCATGAGTAGGGAAGTAGCAGGTATTACAGATGTTTGAGCGCTTTACTGACAGAGCTAGAAGGGTATTGGTACTTGCGCAGGAAGAAGCACGCCTGCTCAATCATAGCTTTATAGGGACTGAACATATTTTGTTGGGACTGATACATGAGGGTGAGGGTGTTGCCGCTCAGGCATTGAACGAACTCGGTATTACTCTTGAGGGAGCCAGGGAGAAGGTGGAGGAGATGATCGGACTGTCTGGAGGTGCGCCGACAGGGTCCCCCCCATTTACTCCTCGTGCAAAAAAAGTGTTAGAGCTTTCATTACGTGAAGCCCTGCAATTAGGACACAACTACATAGGTACAGAGCATATGCTGCTCGGACTGGTGAGAGAGGGTGAGGGTGTTGCCGCGCAGGTATTGGTCAGCATGGGAACAGATTTGGCCAGCGTTCGCCAGGAGGTTATCCAGCTCTTATCCAAGAGCATGGGTAAGGAGTCGGTCGGTGCGGGCGTAGGACAGGGATCGCAAGATGCTGGATCTTCAGGATCACCGATTTTGGATCAATTTGGTAGGAATCTCACCAATATGGCAAAGGAAGGCAAGCTTGATCCTGTTGTTGGACGCGAAAAGGAAATTGAGCGTGTTATGCAGGTACTTTCGCGCCGTACCAAAAATAATCCGGTACTGATAGGTGAACCGGGAGTTGGTAAAACTGCAATTGTGGAAGGACTTGCTCAGCGTATTATATCAAATGATGTACCAGAGACCATAGAGGGGAAGCAGTTGTATACACTGGATCTTGGTGCATTGGTCGCTGGAAGCCGTTATCGTGGTGATTTCGAAGAGCGTTTGAAGAAAGTACTTAAAGAGATAAAGTCGCGTGGTGATATTATTATATTTATCGACGAGATTCATACTCTCGTAGGAGCAGGAGCTGCAGAAGGAGCGATAGATGCAGCTTCTATTCTAAAACCCATGCTGGCGCGAGGTGAATTGCAGACAATCGGGGCAACGACCCTTGACGAGTATCGCAAGCATTTGGAGAAGGATGCTGCTTTGGAGAGGAGATTCCAGCCTATCAAGGTAGAGCAGCCTACAGTTCCTCATACGATTGAGATATTGAAGGGTCTCAGGGATCGTTATGAGGAGCATCATACGGTGACCATTACGGATCAAGCATTGGTTGCAGCGGCAAATCTTGCAGATAGGTATATAGCTGATAGATTCCTGCCGGATAAGGCCATAGATCTTATAGATGAGGCTGGCAGCCATTTACGGATCAAGAGGATGAAACACCCACCGGAATATAAATCGTTAGTCGATGAAATTGCCAAGATAAAGCGCAGTAAGGATGTCGCAATAGATAAGGAGAATTTCGAGCAGGCCAAGAAGTTGGCAGAGAAAGAGAAGGAGAAGATCGAGGTCAAGGAGGCCATGGAGAAGGAGTGGCGGTCGGCCGGTGGCGAACTCCATGATGTGCTTGATGAGGAGGTCGTTGCTGAAGTACTTGCCAACTGGACAGGCATACCGGTGAAGAGACTGACAGAAGAAGAGACTGCCAAGTTGCTGCGCATGGAAGATGAGCTGCACAAGAGAGTGATTGGCCAGGAGGAAGCTGTCAGTGCGCTCTCGCGAGCTATCAGGCGTACTCGTGCTGGCCTTAAGCATCCAAAACGTCCGACCGGTTCATTCATATTTCTGGGACCGACGGGAGTAGGCAAGACTGAACTCGCTAAGGCTCTTGCCGAGTTGCTCTTTGATGATGAAGATGCCTTGATACAGCTTGACATGAGCGAATACATGGAGAAGCATGCCGTGTCACGGCTGGTTGGTTCGCCTCCAGGGTATGTCGGATATGATGAAGGAGGGCAACTTACCGAAGCAGTGAGGAGAAAGCCATTTTCGGTTGTCCTCTTTGATGAAGTGGAGAAGGCACATGCGGATGTATTCAATACCTTACTCCAGATCATGGAAGAGGGAAGACTGACCGATGCCCAGGGACGAAGTGTAGATTTTAAGAATACGGTGCTTATCATGACGTCGAATCTGGGCACTGCTGAACTTCGCAAGACATCTGTAGGCTTTTCCAAGTCATCAGAGGCGGTCACTCATGAACGAGTAAAGCAGAAGGTAAATGACGCTTTGAAGGAATACTTCAAGCCTGAGTTCTTGAATAGAGTTGACGAAACCATAGTATTCCACGAACTTACCAAGGATGAGGTAGTTCAGATCGTCGATCTGATGATGGCTAGAGTGATAGAGCAGGTAGAAGCCCAGGGATTGTCTATGAGGGTCACCGAGGCAGCTAAGAGCTGGCTGGCTGACAATGGTTACGATCCTACGCTTGGTGCCAGACCTTTAAGGCGTGCAATACAACAGTATGTAGAGGATCCCTTATCCGAAAAGTTGCTCTGGAAAGAGTTTCATGTCGGTGAGACCATAACAGTTGACATTGAGGATGGTGAGGTAGTATTCAACGTTATGGAGGATATAGAACCGCCTCCATTGGAACTCGCCGGTTCCGAGCTTCCCTCCTGAATCACCTCATATACGTACCACTGACCTTCCGACTTTAGTTGTAGCGGCTTTTTAGTTGTAGAGAGGAAGTCAGTTCAGCGGTTGGTATAAGCTCTTGGCTGTGCCCAAGCTGGCTACACCTTATACAAACTAAGTGTATAACAGTGCAATAATGCATACAGCAATTAGTGCATCGGAATTGTGTAGCACCCCTCCGTTATGATTGCCTCATGGTTGTACATAGGCATTTTTTTGAATGTAGTAGTTGTGGAGCAACGCATCCAAAGTGGATGGGATGCTGCCCCCATTGCGGAGAATGGAATACCGTTAGTGAGATTTCTGGCGAGCTTTCATCACGTGCAGGTATTGGTACCGCAGGGACAGGCGACGCGCTTTCCCTGGCTACAACTGGACTTCCTGTAGCGGGACTGAACACAGCGAGACTGGGTGTAGCGGGGCTGAGCGAAACCGGGCTCGGTTTAACTGGTGAGGTTTTAGCTTCGAGAGCTGGCATTACAGCAGGAAGCGAGCCGGATAGAGGGCTTATCTCTATAGTTGACGTAAGGGTGGCAGAGGGAAGGTACCTGGAGACAGGTATCGGTGAGCTCGACAGGGTGATGGGCGGTGGATTTGTGGAAGGTTCGGTTACTCTTGTGGCCGGAGAACCAGGAATAGGTAAGTCAACCCTGTTTTTGCAGGCTATCCGATCGATAGCCTTACGTGGGCAGAGTGTCTTGCTGATCTCCGCTGAAGAATCGGCATCGCAGGTGACATTGCGGGCACTTCGTTTGGGTGAATTGCCTGAGACTCTCCTTGTACTCGATACGCGAGACATTACCGGAGTGGCGGCTTATATTCGCGAGTATCAGCCCAGTATCGTGATAGTCGATTCCATACAGGCAATGGTTGATCCATCGCTTTCAGGTATGGCAGGATCGATAAACCAGGTAAAAGCGTGTGCAGATTTGCTGATTCGTATTGCCAAGATCACCTTGATACCGTTTGTCATAGTCGGCCATGTAACCAAAGACGGTACACTGGCTGGGCCTAAGGTATTGGAGCATATGGTCGATACGGTGTTGATTGTAGAGGGTGACAGGCATCATGCATTGAGATCTGTATCGGCTATCAAACACCGCTTTGGAGCGGTTGGAGAGACTGGACTTTTCTGCATGGAAAGTACGGGTATGGTGGCAGTGGATGATCCTTACGACATGTTGTTGGGAGATAGGCCTGCTCCCTCTACTCCTGGGAGCGTGGTGTTTCCAATGGTTAGAGGTGGACGTCCTCTGCTGGTCGAGATCCAGGCGCTTGCAAGCAAATCGTCGCAACCTACTCCAAGACGGATAGCCAAGCTGGTGGATGCGGGTAGGTTCGCCATACTTTTGGCGGTTCTGGAAAATCATGTCAATATACCATCGTCTGGGTTTGACCAGTATGTATCAGCGGTTGGAGGGATTAAAGTATATGAGCCAGCCGGTGATCTTGCGATGCTGCTGGCCATGGCTTCTGCGTTGCGGTTAGTGCCCTTTCCCTTTGATGCAGTGGCCATAGGTGAGGTTGGCCTGGCTGGAGAGATACGGCGCGTTCCGTATCTTGAAGAGCGCGTCACTGAAGCTAGAAGACTTGGCTTTAAGAGGGCTATACTGCCTGCATCGAGCGAAATAGATGTCGATGGCATTGAAGTGATACCTGTAAGTAATATCCGTGATGCAACTTCTGTGTTGGACGATTCTCGTACAGAAGGTTTTCAATTGGTTAGTTGTGGATAGCCTAGTTGCGTCACCTGTTACCTGCTTATGCGCTAGTATGCGAGTATGGCCGATAAGGCGCGCTTCATGGAGTTGATTACAGGGTATATGGACGCTCTCTATACTGCGGCCATGAGAATGACCGGCAATGCCAGCGATGCAGAGGATCTGGTGCAAGAAGCCATATTGAGAGCATACAGGGGGTTCCATACATTCCAAGAGGATACCAACTTACGGGCTTGGTTATTTAGGATTCTTACAAACACATATATCAGTAACTATCGATCGGCCAAGAGGCACCCGGAAACTACTGGTATGGATAATATAGAAGATCTCTATCTGTACAAACGACTCAAAAGAGGAGGCTTGTTGGGACAGGGCAGGTCAGCAGAGGAAGAGGTTCTTGACTCGTTTACCGATGTAGAAATCAAAGAGGCTATTGAAGGGTTGCCGGAATCATTCAGAATAGCGGTACTCCTATCGGATGTAGAGGGATTCTCGTATGCAGAGATAGCCGAAATTACCGGAGTCCCCATTGGAACGGTGATGAGTAGAATATACCGTGGTAGGAAAGTGATTCAGAAGGTGCTCCATAGCTATGCCCTGGAAAGAGGACTTGTAGATGGCCCCAGTTCAGATAAGCCTACTTTAGACGTACATACACCGGATCAATCTGCCGATGAGCTGGAATCGAGCTATCGAGATGGGCAGTTGGACAATATTTCAGACGGAGTATCGGATCTTCCGGATGGGTCATCGGATAACATTTCGGATGGGTCATTGGGTAAGAAAGTTAAGTGCTCGTGAACAGCCAGGGGGCAGGGTGGCGGTAGAATATTACTTAATGGATGGTAGAGGGGTTTGTTAGCGTGATACTATGACCGATAATACATCAAAGAATATGCGTGGTCCTGAGATCGTAGGTTGCCGGGAGGCGATGGCGAAGCTGTACAGCTTTTTGGACGGTGACTTGACCGAGCAGAGGCGCGAGGCTGTTCAGCGCCACTTGGATGAGTGCTCTCCATGCGTACAGGCCTACGACTTTGAGGCTGAATTGAAAAAAGTTCTGGCGGCGAGGTGCAAGGACAGCGTGCCGGGATACCTGAAAGAGCGTATCTACAACGCATTGCGTAGCGAAGAACAGAAGTCGCAGCCGTTGTGATCCTGATTTCCCCTCACAGCCAAAGCTAGTGTAGTGTCCCGCAAGAGGCTCAGCGGATAGGCAGGTTGGATCAGGGAGCCGTTCATCCGGGCAAGCAGGGCAAGGCGGAGAAGGAGAGGCAGGCTGGAGCGCCTGCCCGACGACGACAACGCAGTCATGCGAAATCCGGGGGGCGGTGCGCCCGAGATGTCTATCCGCTGAGCCTCTAAATAACCATGGGTTCCCGCCAGCCAGATGACGCCCCTGGCGGCGTTCTCGTCCTCAACGTAGCTCCGGCTACGCCTTCGTCCTCGGCCTTGCCAGATGGAGCCCCTGACTTGCCGGATAACGTCACGCTATTTACGAGACACTACACTGGGGACTTTTGTGACGCGGATATGGTAAATGCTGTCTTCTACTGGCGGCTTGACTGCCTCGTGTATCGGTGATATAATCTTGACTGTACGGTCAAGTTTTTGACATGATACGTCAGGTAATTGCTGAGGAAACCTCAGTCGGTTTGTACGAGATTGAAAAAGGAGGCATTTATGCCAACAGCTGTAATAGTAGATGCAGTGAGAACTGCAGGAGGAAAGCGCAACGGTAAGCTGCGTGGATGGCATGCGGTAGATTTGGCCGCAGAGCCGCTCAAGGCGCTGATTGAGCGCAACAAACTTGATCCGGCGACAGTAGACGATGTACTTACCGGGTGCGTCATGCAGGTCGGTGAGCAGGCACTGAACGTAGGTAGGAGTGCTGTGCTGGCTGCAGGTTTCCCTGATTCTGTTCCTGCTACTACCATAGATCGCCAGTGTGGCTCTTCACAGCAGGCCGCACACTTTGCTGCCCAGGGAGTGATGGCTGGCGTATACGATATAGTCATTGCCTTGGGAGTAGAAGGTATGACTCGTACTCCTATGGGCTCTTCGATCGTCCGTGATCTAGGATTTCCGTTCGGTCCCACCGTCATGTCACGTTATGCAGATAAGGGCGGCTTGGTCTCTCAGGGCATATCTGCCGAGATGATAGCCGACCAGTGGAACCTATCGCGTGAAGATTTGGATATATTCAGCGCAGAGAGCCAGCGCCGTGCAGCGGCCGCAACCGAAGAGGGCCGTTTTGAGAATGAGATTATTCCATTAAAGGTAAGAGACGATGAAGGCAATTTGACTGAAGAGGTTTTCTCTACCGACGAGGGAATACGGCCAGGTAGCACTGTAGAGGTACTGGGATCGCTCAAGCCGGCATTCAAGCCGGATGGAAAGGTAACTGCAGGCAACTCATCGCAGATTACTGATGGTGCAGCTGCTGTATTGATTATGAGCGAGGAAAAGGCAAATGCGCTTGGGCTCAGGCCGCGAGCACGTTTTCATAGCTTTGCTGCGGTCGGTGTAGATCCGGTTACCATGCTCACAGGGCCTATCCCGGCTACAAAGATGGTTCTTGAGAAAGGTAAGCTGACTATGGATGACATAGATGCAGTAGAGATCAATGAAGCCTTTGCATCGGTCGTTCTTGCATGGGAGAAAGAGCATCATCCTGATATGTCCAAGGTAAACGTCAATGGTGGTGCCATTGCCTTGGGTCACCCCTTAGGGTGTTCAGGTGCCAAGTTGATGGCGACTCTGCTCAACGAGTTGGAGCGTACCGGTGGTCGTTACGGTTTGCAGACAATGTGTGAAGGTGGCGGCATGGCTAATGCAACTATCATTGAGCGCTTGGGTTAGAACGTTATAATCAGTTAACGATTTTCAAGTCAAGATTGCTTATTGGGGCTTGGTCGCAGTTGCGGCTGAGCCCCAATTGGTTTTATTGACATCCTCCCCATGGCTAAAGTCAGAGGCTTGCAGGGTGCTCTTAGCTAGTTTTCGGGTAGGCCGATGGATTAGTTCGTGCGCCTTTAATCAGTGGTAGCGGGTAGCGCCTATAGCACCTATAAAGAAGAGAGCTATGCCTCCAAGTAGGTACCAGTTGGTCGGTGAAGCCGGGAGTATGCCGGTGTAGTTCAGTATGATCATGAGCACCCCCAAAATCAGTATGCCGATGATTGTGGGTCCCATCCATCTAGGGCTCTTCCTTATCTTCTTTGGAATTGGAGGAGTATAGCGGGCGTTTGGATCTGGTGCATTTTCCCTTATGTGCACATGCCTGCCGGTAACTCTTCCTGCTGAGCGTCCTTTTTTGGTAGCGCTTCCAGGTCCTGTCTTTGATGCCATGTCTATATATTAGCCTGGCAGCCGGCGGTATTGCTAATCGCTCTATATCGTCGTGGCCAGAAAATTTTCCAGTATTTTCGGGCCATCATTGGTGAGTATAGACTCTGGATGAAACTGCACTCCCCATATTAAAAAATCGTTATGAGATATTGCCATAATTGTTCCGTCGGGAGCCCGGGCGTCTACTGATATAGCTGGTGGAATTGTATCAGGGTCAATAGCCAGTGAGTGATATCTGGTAGCCGTAAACGGATTGGGCAGTCCACTCAGTATGCCAGTTCCCGTATGGGAGATTGAAGAGGTCTTGCCGTGGACTACCTCAGTTGCACGGATGACTTTTGCGCCAAATGACACTCCTATGGCCTGGTGACCGAGACATACCCCCAGTATGGGTACTTTACCGGCGAATTCCCTTATTACCGCAATGCTTATACCTGCTTCCTCCGGTCTGCCCGGTCCTGGTGATATGACTATAGCGTCAGGGGCGAGCGATCGTATGATCGCAGTATCTGCTTCATCATTGCGATATACTACAGGGTCACTTCCCAGTTCCCCCAGTTCCTGTACGAGATTGTATACGAATGAGTCGTAATTGTCTATTAGTAATACCTTTGGAGCCACTATTGCCATTATACCCGGTGTCCATCTCTGTCCTAAACTGCGGCGCAGCTAGTCAAGCTTTTGGCTCAAGGGACTCTCTATCGTCGGTGTTATTGAGTTCTCTGTTCCGTGAATGGCTACAGGTTCCTGCCGGATGGATGACACGTTCTCTGGTCGTGCTATGCCTTCCATTGTTCTTGGGAGTTCACCCGACTACCAAGTTGTAGATTACGTTACGCTATTTACAGGACGAACCACTATGTTGCTATTCGAGGTGAGCATATGATTGCCGGTGGTGAATTTTATATCGGTGTCGTGAGGATGTATTCTAGGAAGTGAGTAAGTCGCGGTCGCATCACCGCATTCATGCGGGAGAGGTTTCCCCGATTTTGACAAGAACGTTCTGTCCGTAAAGGCGGGAGAGGTTTGCTGTAAGATTCGCTATAAGGAAAGGAAATGAATATGGGAGTAGTACTTGTAACAGAAAAAATTGCTGATGCCGGCCTACAGTTGTTACGTGACGCAGGGCACGAAGTGGATGTCAAGTTGGACTTGTCCCCCGGTGACCTGGTAGATGCTGTATCAGAAGCGAATGCCATCATCATTCGTTCGGCGACCAAGGTAACCAGCGAAGTAATAGATGCAGGTCGCAATCTACAGGTGGTAGGTCGTGCCGGTATAGGGCTGGACAATGTGGATGTAGAGCATGCCACATCCAAAGGGGTCATGGTGGTAAACGCTCCTCAATCAAATATAATATCGGCTGCCGAGCATACAATTGGCCTTATAATTGCCCAGGCCAGAAATATCCCCCAAGCGCATATGGCACTTGTCGGTGGATCCTGGGAACGTTCAAAGTGGGAAGGTGTCGAGCTGTACGGTAAGACTCTTGGCATAGTAGGGCTGGGGCATGTAGGCGCGCTGGTTGCACAGAGAGCATTGGCCTTGGGCATGAAGCTGATTGCTTACGACCCTTATGTCACTGTCGAACGAGCCAAGAGAATGAATGTCCAGCTTACTTCGTTGGAAGATCTTATGGCAGAGTCTGACTTTGTCACGATTCATCTGCCAAAGACCAAGGATACTATGGGACTTATAGATGGAGAGTTGCTGGCGAAATCGAAGCAGGGCATCAGGATTGTCAATGCCGCGCGTGGGGGCGTTATAGACGAAGCTGCTCTTTACGAGAGCATCAAGTCAGGACATGTCGGTGGAGCCGCACTGGATGTATTTGCCGAGGAGCCCGCCACAGGATCTCCACTACTCAGCCTGTCTAGTGTGGTTGTCACTCCACATTTGGGGGCATCTACGACTGAGGCTCAGGATAAAGCAGGAATCACCATTGCGGAGCAGGTCATCCTTGCACTCGCCGGAGAGCTGGTTCCTTTTGCAGTCAACCTGGCTGCTGGATCATTACCAGAATCAGCCAAGCCATTCCTGCCACTTGCAGTCAGCCTGGGGAGATTTTTGGCCTGCTTGCATGAGGGTTTGCCGTCGAGCATTGAGATAGAGTATCAGGGTGCTTTGGCCAAGGCATCAGACGGCTCTGGTGGAGCAGCCGGTACGTCGGTACTTACTCTGGCTGCATTGAAGGGGATTTTCGCTGCCGGGACAGAAGAGCCGGTATCCTATGTCAATGTATCGCAGCTTGCAGAAGATAGGGGACTTGAAGTACGGGAAACTGTAACTACTGCAACGAGAGACTTTGTCAGCTCAATTACTGTTCGTTCCCCAGAGCATTCTGTAGCCGGTACTATTAGCGGTCCTAAGTCGGATGCGCGTATCGTGATGGTAGATGATCACGTTGTGGAGGTTCCGCCTTCACCGAACATGTTGGTAGTGAGGAATGACGATCGTCCGGGGATGATCGGAATTGTCGGCACTGTAATCGGCAAAGCGGGAGTCTCGATTTCGTCCATGGCTGTGGGGCCGTCGTTGAAGGGTGGTACTGCGCTCATGGTTCTTTCTACAGGTAGTTCTCTGGATGCAGATACGCTTGGAGAGTTGCGTAGCTCTAATGGTATATTGGATGTACACCAAGTGTCTCTGGCCTGATCTACCTACCTGGTCTAATTGACCCACTGGCCTGATCTACCTACCTGGTCTAATTGACCCACTGGCCTGATCTACCTACCTGGTCTAATTGACCCACTGGCCTGATCTACCTACCTGGTCTAATTGACCCAGCAGGTGCAATATAAGTCTTATTGATTGCTATTCAACCAATCCTTGATAGATTTTTGTGCTTTACTGGTGAATTGGTCGACTTGATTAGTTGGCTTGATCGCTTGGTCAGCCAGTCGGAAAAACCGGTTGGTGGATTTACCAAATTGGTCGTCCAGCTCGGTGACATTATCATCGGGCCGGGTAAGCTGGTCAGTTAGCCAGGCAGTCTGGTCGTTGGGGTCGTTGACTTTGTCGATGCCGTATATCTCGTCTATCATATCGTGCCATTTTATGCCTTCGGTGCTTTGATGAGTATCATGCAGATCGCGGCGAGCTTGACTCAATAGCTCGGCCAGCACTCCCAGGTATGGCGGGAGTTTACGCTGTATGTAGTTGCGGAGCCAGCTTGCAAGCGCAGGACTGGCTCCTTCGGTGGATACTGACACAGATACATGTCTGTCTCTGTACACGGCTGGGAACAATATGTTGGACGGTCTTGCATCATCTGCTACATTTACCAGAGCTCCTGATGCTGATGCATCGTTGGCGACGCTGTAGTCTACTTTATGATCTCCGGTTGCTGCTATGACCAGCCGGTATCCGGAAGCCTCTCCTTGCCTGTACTCCCTTTGTTTGAAGGTAATTGGTATGAAGGTACGATCAAGCATAGAATTTTTTTCCTGATGTTGCCCGATCGAGGCTGCCTCACCTCTTACGAGCCTGTCCATCTGTTCACAGAGATCCGGCGCGACAACTGTTACGGCGGCTCCGCAATTATAGAGCAAACCGGCCTTTCGAGTTGCAACCGGCCCTGCTCCTACTACTAGGCATTTCCAGCCTGCCAGTGATACAGAGACAGGCAACCAGGGAAGATGATGGTCGCTCACCTGATCATGCCGGCACCAAGTGTGGCGTTGGTCTTTTCATCTATGACGATGAAGCTTCCTGTTGCTCGATTGGTGGTGTAGCTGTCCAGCGGCAGAGATGCAGCAGTGTCTATTGTCGATGTTCCAATGGCATTGTGCTCCAGCTCAGTGGCAGTTATCTCTTGAACGTTGTCTACGTCCAGCACTGTATTTATTTTGCCGATTGATGCACGAGTAGTGTTTGTTCCAAATTTAAGCAGGTACCTGTTACCCGGATAAGCCGGTCGGGTGTCCCACCAGCATAGTATGGCCTCAAAGTGATTGGTGACCCTGGGTATCATCGAAGATTCAACTATGACGTCACCGCGTGTTATACCAACTTCGTCACGAAGCTCCAACGATACCGATGTCAAAGGACCTGCCATACTGACATGACCGCTTGGATCCCATATATTCTCTACATGAGTAACTACATTAGAGGGGAGTATGGTAATTTCTTGACCCTCTACAAGTCGACCGGAAGAGATCATTCCGACGTAACGTCTTGAGGTGGATCCTATCCTCATGACCGACTGTATTGGGAGCCTTAGAGGTAATTTTACTTCACCCTGGGGACGTACCTGTTGTAGAGCGGCCAGTAACGTAGGCCCTGCATACCAGGGTGTGCGGTTGGAACGGAAAACTACATTGTCGCCGGTCAAAGCTGAAAGCGGTATTGCTATTACTTCGCCCAACTCCAGATTTACTCGTTTGAGGCTATGCTGCAATTCGCTGAGGCTGTCTATTATTGCATTGTAATCAGAGTCGCTGAATGATACAGCATCCATTTTGTTCACTGCAATGATAAAACGGCGTATCCCAAAGAGAGAGGCTATTACCATATGACGCTTGGTCTGTTGGCGAATACCCCTTGTTATGTCTATCACCACCAGGGCGATGTCAGCATTGGATGATCCGGTTGCCATATTCCTCGTATACTGCAGGTGCCCGGGACAATCTGCAATAACGAGCTTATGACCGGGAATAGTCAGATACCGGTGCGCTACATCTATCGTAATTCCCTGCTCTCGTTCAGCCTGTAGCCCGTCGGTCAGCAGGGATAGATCTATATGGTCCATCCCCCTTCGCTTACTTGCTGCCAATGCAGCCTGCAGGTGATCATCTGGTATCTGCCCTGTATCATGCAGCAACCTTCCTATGAGAGTGGACTTGCCATCATCTACTGCTCCAACGGCAGCCAGCCTGAGCATTAGAAGTAACCCTCTTTCTTACGATCCTCCATTGCCGTCTCCGAGAATTTGTCATCTGCCCTTGTTGCTCCCCGTTCGCTGAGTTGGACATGGCTCAGCTCCTCGATTACCTCTGACGGTGTCTTTGCTCTCGAGCGGACTGCACCGGTGCAGGTTGCATCTCCTACGGTACGGAATCGAACCATTTCAAGGGAGATTGATTCTCCGTCACGGGGCTGCACCCATTTGTTCAACGCAAGCAGCATTCCATCCCGTTCGACTATAGGCCGTTCTGCCGCATAGTATAGAGAGGGGAGTTCTATGCTCTCACGCTCTATGTAATGCCATATATCCATCTCTGTCCAGTCAGAGAGAGGGAATGCTCTTAAATGCTCTCCCTTGTTTATTCGCAAATTGTAGAGGTTCCAAAGTTCCGGTCGCTGGTTGTGCGGATCCCATTGGCCGAAACTGTCCCTAAATGACAGTACTCGTTCCTTTGCTCGTGCCTTGTCTTCGTCTCTTCTTGCACCGCCTAGGCAGGCATCAATTCCATTACGTGCTATTGCTTCAAGTAGCACTGCACTTTGGAGCCTATTGCGTGAAATTCCCGGTCCTGGATCTACTGCCTTTCCTGCATCTATCGCAGCTTGGACTGAAGCTACGATCAGATCCACTCCTAGTTGAGAGGCTCTCTTGTCTCTGAAGTCCAGTGCTTCATCAAAGTTATGACCTGTGTCCACATGCAAGAGAGAAAACGGCAACCTGGCCGGGTGAAATGCTTTGACCGCCAAGTGAAGTATTACTGCTGAGTCTTTGCCACCGCTAAAGAGGATGGCGGGATTGCTGCATTCGGCGGCCACCTCTCTTATTACATATATGGCATGTGATTCAAGGATACCGAGGTCTTCATATACGTTATGTTTTATGAGGTTGCTCGTTACGTCATACCCTGGCATGTCCTTAGATGACATATTATCTGGTTGTATTATACCTTCTCCTGTCTTTGGTAACTTACCGGACTCCCAAGCCGCGGATAACGTTACATTATTTATGGAATGGGTCGCTGGCGTGTTACATGGTGGTACAGAGGTTGTCTCGGCCAATGCCGATATCTCTGTTGTCAATGTTTCTGCTATCATTTTCTGCATAATCCTTAAAAGTTGATCTAATTAGTCATATTATACTAGCATAGGAGATGAAAAGCAAGTAGCCTTGCCAATGGCCCTGCCAAGAGGTGGCCAAACGTCGAAACAGGAGCGTATGTCCGGGATTTGGCTCTGTGGAGGATATGGAAATGAAGAAAGACATAGCAAATAGTCCGACAGAGACAGGCAGACTATATAGATGCGAACGCAAGAGAAACGAACGTGATGGACATGAGTATGGATACAGCAGATGTAGATATGACGTGAATGGGTAGGGAGAAGCACAGTGCATACAGCAGATACTGATGCAGGAGACGTGGATACGACAGGCATGAAGAGAGAAGTACGACAGGTATGAAGAGAGAAGGAGCAAATATGACGGACATAGACATAGACATAGACATAGACATAGCAGAGATAGAGGCAGTTTCGCGGCGTTTCGAGGATTCAACCGCTCAGGAAATTATTGGGTGGACAGTAGATTATTACGATCATAACGTGGCATTGGCCTGCTCGTTCCAGGATTGTGTGATCATAGATCTGGCCGTGTCAGTGGATCCCGGCTTGGAGGTAATCTTTCTGGATACTGGATACCATTTTCCTGAGACGCTTAAATTTGTTGAGCAGGTCAGAGAGCGATACAACTTGAATTTGACCGTCACCTCACCGGGTGAGAGTGCCATAGGATGGCCATGTGGTAGTGAGCATTGCTGTGAGTATAGAAAGGTAGAGCCGCTTGGTAAGGCGCTGAAAGGCAGGGCAGCATGGTTGACGGCGCTTAAGCGATCTGATTCTTCTGTTCGTGCCGATACTCCAATAGTATCATGGGACGCTACACGTGAAATGCTAAAGGTCAATCCCCTGGCAAACTGGACAGATGACGATATAAGTAGTTACATAGACTCTGCAGGGCTTCCGGAGCATCCACTTATATCGCAAGGATACTTATCTATAGGCTGTGCGCCGACTACCCGTCCGGTAGCTCCAGGAGAGCATCCTCGTGCCGGTCGTTGGGCAGATACAGATAAAACAGAGTGTGGTCTACACACCTGATCCTCTAAGTAGCGTTTTCTGGCCAGCCACATGGTACTTCTGGCTATTTATGCTCTCGGCTGAGTGTATTACGAAACAATTGCGAAACATTTGGTTCATAGAATTGTAATATCCAGGTAACCTGCCTGAAATACCTGAGTGGTTTAATGTAATTGACTCAACGTAGAGGCGTGCCTAGGGTTCCGCTGCAAGCTCAATTGCTTGCTGGTCTGGTCCAAGAGGCACAGGTGAATGATGGCCTTCCATCCTCATCCCACGGCGGGATAAAAGCCCGGGAGATCACTAAGAGATATTGCCGCTTAGTGAGATCTGAGCGGCCTGACTGATGGAGGTTGTATATGACAGAAGAATTACATGGTCGGTATGGACCTGAAGCAGCAAGAGCTGTTGAAGCCGAAGGAATGATTCCTCATGATCGGTATGATCTGGAGATTGCAAGAGGGTTGGAATTAGGGCTTCCGGGAGCAGATAGCCTCAATGATCGTAGCATACCTACTTTCTCTCGTGGCGAACTTCCCCATTTCGCGGGTATCAACACCTTTCTCAAAGCCCCGTACCTGGAAGATGTTCGGAGGTGTGGAGAGTATGATGTAGCCATTCTTGGAGTACCGTTTGATGGTGGAACTACTTATAGGCCGGGTACACGCTTCGGCCCTCAGGGCATACGCAAGATATCAGCCCTCTATGGTCCTTACAGTTTCGAACTTGGTGTCGATCTACGGGAATCTATCACCATGTGTGACATTGGTGATGTATTTACCATTCCGGCGAACATTGAGAAGACTTTCGATCAGGTCACTAGGGCGGTCGCACATGTCTACTCTTCTGGCGCATTTCCGGTGGTGCTCGGTGGGGATCATTCGATCGGATTTCCTACCACCAGAGGTGTGGCGGAGCATTTGGATGGCAATCTTGGGATCATTCACTTTGACAGGCATGTGGATACTCAGGACACAGATCTTGATGAGCGGATGCATACTACTCCCTGGTTCCACGCCACGAACCTACCCAATGTGCCACCAAAGAATCTGGTTCAACTTGGTATAGGCGGGTGGCAGGCTCCACGTCCCGGGGTAAAGGTAGGGCGGGAACGTGGTACCACAATAATGACGGTAAACGACTGTGTGGATATGGGCATAGAGGCAGCGGCAGATCGTGCTCTCGAAGTGGCCTGGGACGGCGCGGACGCGGTCTGGCTATCCTTTGATGTTGACTGTCTGGATGCTGCCTTTGTTCCAGGAACCGGCTGGCCTGAACCGGGAGGCTTCCTTCCCCGGGAGGTTCTCAAGCTCATTCAGTTGATCGCCCGGGAGCCTCTGGCAGGAATAGAAGTGGTGGAATGTTCGCCACCCTACGACAACGCAGAGATTACCGCTCTAGTGGCGACCAGGGTCATTTGCGATACTCTTGGATGCCTGGTAAAGGCGGGCTACCTGCCGAGAGGAGGAGAGTGACATGGAAGACAACTCGAACGGCAGTGCGATTCCCAGAAGCGGTACTGCTTCGGAGAGCGGTATGCCCGTTACCGCCGGCACCGTTGCCAAAGCCGATGTTGTTGCAGCAAGGTACCAGGATGACGAGTATGTGAAGCTTCACCGCAACAGAGCTACCAGTGGTCACGTAGTTGCACAGGGAATAATTGCCAACGGACCTCTACTGTGCATGGGCGCTGTGTTGACATCGGCAGCCATCTATGCACTTGGGGCACTACCGCTGGCTTACCTGCTTGGCGCCGGCCTTGTGTGGCTCTGGGTCAATACCCCTTTGCAGTATTCGAAGAAACTGGCCAGTTCTGGAGGCATGTTCTATTACGTGAGCAGGGGAACCGGCACTTACCTGGGATTTCTTGCCGGCATAAGTTACGCTCTCTACTATACGGCATTTCTGGCTGGCGGCGCAGTATATTTCGCTGTCATGGTCCAGTCGCTGCTGGTCCAGTTCGGAGTACACTCGGTTCCAGGGTGGACATGGATACCGCTTACATTGGCGATCATTATCCCTCCGGGGATACTTGTATACAGGGGAGTGTTACCTTCACTACGGTACGGGATCATTGCCGGGGTGGTGGAACTGCTACTCATGCTTGTTGCCAGCATAGTGATAGTGATTCTGGCCGGACATCACAATACTGCCAGCGTGTTTATGCCGTCTCTTGCCAAGAGTGGCATATCAGGCATAGGTGTTGGTCTGCTGCTGGCTGCTTTCGGTATGTCCGGTTCGACGGCCACGATATTCCTTGGCCACGAGGCCAGGATGCCGCACAAAGCTGTGCGTAGAGGGCTGGTGCTATCGACCGCTGCAGTGGCGATAATCATGGTGTTTGTGGCGTATGCGCTCACCATAGGATGGGGTCCCACGCATATGGCTGCATTCGCCAACTCAAGCATCCCCGGGCTACTCGTGATTCATAAGTATATGGGTAGCGGTATGGAGTTGCTGGTTGCGGTGTTCATGGCAAACAGTATTGCCAGTGCGATTATCGCATCATCACTGGTGGTAAGCAGGGTAACTCATGTGATGTCCCTGGCCGACCTGCTTCCAAAGAGTTTCCAGGATGTAGATGATAGGAGCGGTACGCCAAGGGTTGCGGTGCTGGTCTGCCTTTTGTCTGGGGCGGCAGGTGCAATAGTAGCCGGTGTGATATGGGGGCCGGTGACGGCGTTTACCGTGTTGATTCTCATTGCGACTATGGGGGAGTTTATCGGGCACATTCTGGGCAATCTTGCTCTACCGTTCTTTGCTCACGGCAGGGACATGACGCGGGTCGTTGTGCATATTGTATTACCCATGCTATCGCTTGTTACGATAGGCATAGGTATTTTTTACACCTTTTTCCCTGTGGTAGTGCCTCTTATATGGGGTCCGATCATATTCCTGGCCGGCCTCGTGCTCGGGAGCGTATACTTTGTCGTAAGGCATGCATCTACTGACGCTGAAGGTCGTGCTGCATTACGCTCCCTGATTGCAAAACTGGGAATGGATGTTGATGTACGATGAAGCAATGAAGCGAAGAGCTGGTTATAGACTATGAGGCTTAGTCCCCACGAGCAGGAGAGACTGATGATATATCTTGCCGCTATGGTTGCTCGGGATCGTCGTGAACGGGGTCTCAAGCTGAATTACCCTGAGGCTGTCGCCCTGCTCTCCTCATTTGTACTGGAGGGAGCTCGTGACGGATTGCTGGTAGCCGACCTCATGGAAGGCGGTAGGCATGTATTGACTCGCAATGACGTGATGGAAGGAGTAGCTGAGATGCTACATGAGGTACAGATAGAGGCTACTTTTCCTGACGGTACTAAGTTGGTGACAATTCACTACCCGGTGCAGTGATGGTCAAGGATGTGGTAGTACCGATTGTCTCTTTACAGTCTGTATGGCGATCTTTGCAAATTGGCCAGGCGTTTTATCCTACTACGAAGGGCATCATCCGGCTGGCGGGAACCCATGGTCATTTAGAGGCTCAGTGGATAGGCATCTCGGGCGCACCGCCCCCCAGACTTCGCATTACTGCGTTGTCGTCGTCGGGCAGGCGCTCCAGCCTGCCTCTCCTCCTCCGCCTTGCCCTGCTCGTCTGGATGAACGGTTCCCTGATCCAACCTGCCTGTCCACTGAGCCTCTTACGAGACACTACACTAGCCATGTTGGGTAATTAGAGAGGCAGGAGTATGGCAGTGAGTACGAGAGACAGCAGAACATGATACCCGGCGAAGTGATAGTGGGTACCGATCCCGTGACGATCAACGAGGGTAGTCCGGTAACCGTGCTGCTGGTATGCAATACGGGTGATCGGCCTGTCCAGGTAGGCTCTCATTATCATTTTAGCGAGGCAAATCCGGCACTTGACTTCGATAGAGACGAAGCCTGGGGTAAGCGACTTGATATTCCTGCCGGCACGTCTGCCAGGTTTGAACCGGGCATAGCCAGGGAGGTGAAGCTCGTCCCGTTATCCGGTAGGCGGGTAGTTCCCGGGTTGCGAAGATCTGCAGGTGGGCAATTGGAGGAGGTTGCTCGTGGCTGATATTAGCAGAGAACGGTACCGCTTGCTCTATGGCCCGACCACCGGAGACAGGATACGATTGGCCGATACCAATTTATTTATAGAGCTGACCGATGATCTATGCAGTCGTGGAGACGAGGCTGTATTTGGTGGAGGCAAGGTGATCAGGGAATCCATGGGCCAGTCTACCGCTACCAGAGCAGATGGAACTCCCGATCTTGTAATAACGGGAGCAGTGATTCTTGATCACCATGGCATCTTCAAAGCTGATGTGGGGATTCGTGACGGGAGAATTAGTGCCATAGGCAAGGCGGGCAATCCCGACATTATGGATGGAGTAGATCCAGGCCTGGTTATCGGGCCTTCTACCGAGATTCTTGCCGGTAATGGCAAAATACTTACACCCGGAGCTATTGATTGTCATGTTCATCTTATCTGCCCGCAACTGGTCGAGGAAGCGCTTGGGGCGGGGATAACCACACTTGTTGGAGGTGGAACCGGGCCGGCAGAGGGTACCAAGGCAACGACCGTGACTCCTGGTGAATGGTATATCACGAGGATGTTGGAGGCTATGGATCCGTTGCCTGTGAACGTGCTTCTGCTTGGGAAAGGTAATACGGTTTCGCAGGAGGCCCTGTGGGAGCAGCTGAGAGCTGGTGCCGGTGGATTCAAGGTGCATGAGGATTGGGGTGCTACTCCGGCTGCACTTGATACCTGCCTGCAGGTGGCAGATGATTCTGGGGTGCAGGTTGCACTCCATTCCGATACACTGAATGAAGCGGGTTTTGTAGAAAGTACAATATCGGCTATTGGCGGTCGGGCGATACATGCTTACCATACGGAAGGAGCGGGTGGCGGCCATGCACCGGATATCATTGTTGTTGCGGGGTTGCCAAATGTATTGCCTTCCTCTACAAATCCTACACGCCCTTACACGGTCAACACTATAGATGAGCATCTCGACATGTTGATGGTATGTCACCATCTTAATCCTGCAGTACCGGAAGACCTGGCTTTTGCAGAGAGTCGAATCAGGCCTTCCACAATTGCCGCCGAAGACGTACTCCACGATATGGGAGCCATATCGATGATTGGCTCGGATTCTCAGGCTATGGGTAGGATTGGGGAGGTGCTCATTAGGACGTGGCAGACTGCTCATGTCAACAAACTGCGCAGAGGATCGTTACCGGGAGACGGTAGCGCTGACAACAATAGAGTTAAGCGATATATTGCGAAATATACGATATGTCCGGCGATCGCGCATGGAATGGAGAGCGAGATAGGATCTATCGAGATTGGCAAGCTTGCCGATCTTGTCCTTTGGGAGCCGGCATTTTTCGCGGTGAGACCTCATATAGTTCTGAAGGGGGGGATGATTGCATGGGCAGAGATGGGCGATGCCAATGCATCTATACCGACACCGCAGCCGGTGCTGCCACGCCCGATGTGGGGAGCATCTCCAGTGGTTGCAAGTGCATCCAGCCTGGTTTTTGTAGCCGAAGCTGCTCTGGAAGATGGTATCAGGGATAAGCTGGGAGTCGGGAAGAGGATTGTTCCTGTGGCAGATGTCAGGCGGCGCGGTAAGTTAGGCATGCCGGGCAATGATGCATTGCCCAGAATAGAGGTGGATCCGGATAGCTTTGCAGTGACGATCGACGGAGAGTTGGTGGATGTGGAGCCGATGGATGAACTGCCCATGGCTCAAAGGTATTTCCTGTTTTGAATCGGCTTGAGTGCGCGGACAGGGCTATAGCGTGGCCGAGTGATGAGGTGCCCGATGGCATCTTTGCGGGAGAGGGTCGGCATGGGGCGGTGGCAGACAGAGATGAGGCATGTCCTACTTCTGTATGTTCTGCGGCGCTACTGATGGCCGATGGGAGGTTCCCTGCAGGTGGCTATGCTCATTCCGGTGGGCTAGAGGGAGCTGTAGACGAAGGTGCATTGAAGGATTTGGCATCCTTGCGTGCTTTTCTCGAAGGCCGGTTATGGACTGCAGGACTTTCTGGTGGGTGCTTTTCTGCAGCATCCTGGATTGTTGTAGGAGGAAACAGTATCTCAGTGTCCGGCAACGGGGTGGAAGATTTAGATGACTCCTGGCATCGGCTGGACAGGGAGATGGATGTTCGCGTAGTGTCACCTGCACAGCGAAGAACGTCCAGATCATTGGGACGCCAGCTCTTGCGTACTTCAGCTACTGTATGGTCATCACCGCTGCTGAGCCGTTTGAGTGCTACTTTTGGTGAGGGAGTTCACTATCCAGTTGCCGTAGGGACATGCGCAGCCGTAGCCGGTCTGAGTGTCGAGGAAACGGCGCTTATAGGGGTATATGGATCGGTCGTTATGCCGGCATTTGCCTCGCTTAAGTTACTTGCGCTGGATCCGGCAGAAGTGACGGCATCGGTTGTAGCGCTTGGCACGCAGATTGATCAGGTGGCATCAACGGCGGTAGATGCAGCCCGCTCCGCTGAGGCCGCTCTCCACAACTGGGCGAGGTTGCCTGCTCCTGCATCTCCGTTGCTCGACTATTATTCGGAGGCTCACGCAGAGATGGAGGTGCGTCTCTTTGCATCATGAATTGACCGCTGATGGTATGGACGCAACACCGGGAATCTGGCCTTCCAGGCAAGGGCCACTGAGGGTTGGCATAGGAGGGCCGGTGGGCAGCGGAAAGACGGCACTTGTAGCTTCATTATGTCGTGAATTTGCAGGCGAGCTGGAGATGGCTGTGGTAACCAATGATATTTACACTACCGAGGATGCGGATTTCCTTAAGCGGGCAGGTGTTTTGGACCAGGATAGGATCATTCCTGTAGAGACTGGAGGTTGTCCCCACACTGCTATAAGAGATGATATAGCAGCCAATCTGGGAGCTAT
The DNA here is from genome assembly GCA_023379725.1 of Actinomycetota bacterium. Classification (GTDB taxonomy): domain Bacteria; phylum Actinomycetota; class Acidimicrobiia; order Acidimicrobiales; family JAMCPL01; genus JAMCPL01. Next base: position 7,535 of record JAMCPC010000122.1, on the reverse strand, counting down.
TGAGATACTCGAGAGCAGGTTTCCTGATCTCAATCTTGTACTGGTGGAGAGCGGAGGCGACAACTTGACGGCTACCTTTAGTTACGGGCTGGTCGATGTGCAGATCTTCGTGCTGGATGTATCCGGAGGAGACAAAGTGCCGCGAAAAGGTGGACCGGGAGTCACCATGTCGGATTTGCTGGTTATCAATAAAGTAGATCTTGCAGAGATGGTGGGAGCTGATTTGCATGTCATGCAAACCGACGCAGAGGCCAAGAGAGGTTCCCGTCCTACGGTAATGTGTTCACTGCGTGACCCGGCAGGTGGTCGTATTGCAGCAGACTGGATACGCATGACATTGGTAAAGCTACGAGATATTGAGCGTGCATGAAGGCACATGCACGGGTAGCTGTAAGTGCATCTCCCGGTGGAACCACTCGTTACGACGAACTCCGCTCGGATGCGCCTATACTGTTACGGCCGGCCAATGAAGCGCTTTACATAGTAGGTGGAGCTGCTTCACCACTGGGAGGAGACGATCTTCGACTGGAAATTGAGCTGCAAAGCGGCGTATCACTCGTAGTGCGATCGACAGCTGCCAGTCTGGCTCGCCGGGGACTTCATAAGTTTTCCTCCATGATGTCCATAAGTGCGCACCTGGCCGAGAAAGCCTCACTTTGGTGGCTGGTGGAGCCTGCTGTGGCTTGTTCTGGATGCGACCATTATGTAGATGTCACGGTAGATATGGCCGAGAATTCCAACCTGTACTGGAGAGACGAGTTGGTTCTGGGGCGCCAGGGAGAAGAGCCGGGAAAGTGGAGTTCCCGACTTTCTGCGGATATTGCCGACCAGCCTCTGGTACGCAGCGAGTTTTCTACACGACGGCCCGGATGGAACGGTCCGGCAGTTGCCGGGAGCAACGAAGCGATAGGATCAATTTTTATTGCAGGTGCAGATACATTCTGTTGCCAAAATACAGTATCTTTAGACGATTATACAGTATCTTCAGGTGGACATACCAGAGAAGTTCATTCGAAACGTCCAGAGGAAGTGGAGTCTGTTGGTCGCGGTACCTGCATGCCTCTGAACGGTCCTGGCGTGATGGTGAGTGCAGTTGCAAGGGATCTGGTGACATTGCGCCAGGTTGCGGGTGCTCTTTTACAGCATCACTACATTACCTGACCGTACATTCGACCAAGGGACTCGTAATCTATCGTCACCTTCTTTATATGCTTAGCGAGATTTATTGTACTCTCTCAGGTAAAGATTAACGTAACCAACGCATACTCTGGCTCGCTTTCTTGGTCAAACTTCTTTTCCCGGGTATTTCACTCGCATCCGGGTAGGGTGGTGTGGATTTTCTTTAACGTAGGAATTGCCCTTACGCTGATGGAGTTGGGGGTGTTTGGTTTCCTCAATAGCGTTCTTGGGTTCTATTCCAATATAGGGGTCGCCTGGATAGGTGCCGTTGTAGCAGATCTCGTGATCAACAAGCCCTTGCTAAAGATCAGCCCATCCTATGTGGAGTTCAAGCGTGCGCACCTCTACAAGATCAATCCGGTAGGATTTGGCTCCATGATTATTGCATCGGCAGTCTCCATCTATGCGTTCTTCGGAGGGTTAGGAACACTATTGCAGGCGTTCTCGCCATTCCTGGCGCTCGGCATAGCGATGGTGCTCTCACCTGTAATTGCAATTGCTACTAAGGGCAAGTATTACATAGCTCGCGAAAATCCATATGCAGATGCGATTGCAAATGGGGAGGAATTGGGTAGCGATACGTGTCTGGCCTGTGGCAATGAGTACGAGACCCCCGATTTGGCCTATTGCCCGGTGGTGTATGAGGGCACTGTATGTTCGCTCTGCTGCACCCTAGAAAAGACATGTCATGATAAATGTAAGCCGTAAGGAAATTATGGGCGTAAATGCCGTTGAAACCAGGGCAAACGAAAAATTGTTCTTATCTACTATACCAGCAGATCCAAAACGCGGCTTTCCGGGAATTTTCACGGCTGGCGACTCTGAATGACATGTAAGTGGCAAACAAGATACAGGAGCAGGCATTATTGATTGGCCGATAATTCCTCTGGTTGGCACAGCTGGTATTTTAAGCTGCTTGTCTATAGGCAATACACCTAAGGTGTAAACTATACATCATGGATATATTGGAAATAATTAGAGAGCTTAAGCGTGACGAGACATTACGAGAAGAGATGCGCGCCATATTGCTTACAGAGGAACTGCGTGCTTTACCCGAGGCATCTGTTCGCTTAGAGGGAACCGTAGCTCAGTTGGCTCAGAAAATAGATGACATGGAGACGACATTTGACAGGCGGCTGACTAGATTGGAAGAGGGTCAGGCCAGCCTACAAGAGGGTCAGGCCAGGCTGGAAAAGGCATCTGACAGGCGGCTGACTAGATTGGAAGAGGGTCAGGCCAGGCTGGAAGAGGGTCAGGCCAGCCTACGGACAGAAGTAGGAAGGCTTTCTCAGATTGTGGGTGGTGTCGTTGAAGATGATGCCTCCAGCGTTATTGTCACTGTATTGGAGCGAAAGGGCTGGTGGTTTCTATCCGAGCCTACATCTGCCCAAGTAAACGGGGAAATCGATGTGCTGGCACGCGTTGAAGATCCTGATGGCAATGGGGCAACTGTAATTATTGAAGCAAAGACCAGGCTTCGTCCTGCTGACGTGAGGCACTTTGCAGCCAACCTGGACGGACTTCTGGCGGATGCACAAGTAGCGGAACGCTGTTTTGCTTACGTATATGGGTTAAGAGTCTACGATGGGTCGGTCGATGCTGCACGTGAGCTCGGATTAGGGATACTGTGTCCCGATGGTGAACGTGCTCCCGCCGCGTGACACCTTGCGGTGAAGATATCTGCAGCTAATCTTTGCTACAGCCCCTTCCTCATTTTCTCTTTACGATCCAGGTCAACGAATTATTTTTCCAAGATCCACCACAGGTGGAACGATCAATGATATCCTGTCCGAAAGGGTAGATGGTAAGGAGATTGTGAGCGTGACTGTACTTATTTTACTTGCAATTGTGTGGGTAGTGGTTCTAGGTTCGCAACTTTGGAAACGGCGAAAAGAACGGATGTCTTCGCACTCTGTATGGGCATTCAAACGGCAGCTAAAGACCCTGAGAAGAAAGCATGCTGAGCTGGCCCCCATTGACGGTTTTCGCCATAATCCAGCCAGTGAAGCATCCTATTTCTCTGCATTCCAGTCGACCAATGTAGTTACCGGTGATGCAAGTTGGGCAAGTCGTGAGAAGGTCTCCCTGGTAAGGGTTGTAGGCTCTCAAGCAGTACGAGCAACGGGGCGGGTAGAGTCCGATTACTCTGTTTCAAATGGATTCACCGGTTACGACGGAGAAACGGAGAATAATGATTATGCTTATTCTTCTCCAGCTTCCACGTATTCTACCCCAGCTCCTGTAGTCGAGGTAGGAAGCAGTGTGAGTAGTTTATCTCGTAACAGTAGTGACCCTCATATGGATGATGACTCATTATACGAGGCACCTCCACCACGTAGCGACAGATCGTACGGTAGCAATAAATCGTATAACGAGGATAGTATGCATGATGGACACAGCCATACGAGGAACCAGCATGTGTCTACTTCGACTGCTTTGCGTAGGCGCAGGACATTGGTAGGGTTGATCGGTTCCGCAGTCGTTTTCTTTTTATTCGGGTTGATTCCGGCGCTGGGATTTATGATGATCCTGAGCGTGCTGGGAGTTGCAGCGGCAGTGACATATATAGTACTGCTTGCTCGGTTGAATGCAACCAGGGTGCGTGCTACCAGGGCACATGCCACTCGAATGAATACAACCAGAATGCATCATTCTACCATGGCACATGTGGCCAATGGACGCATCTCCGGCATGAGCACTAGAAGACCGGCACATGCACGCCATTTGATTGCTAGCAATGAAGATGGAGATGATGCACGTCACGATCCTGACAGGTACGCGCTGCCAGCGGGTAGCAGCATCTATGGAGATGACCCTGTTTTCAATGGTAGGTATGCTGCTCTCAGCGAACCGCTACCAATCCGTAGGGTTTCCGGTACCAGATAAGGATTTGCACGTTAAGCGCATTTCGTGCTCCAATGGTTAATATATAGAGATGGTACGTGTGTAACGCACGTACGGCACGAATGACTGAGGAGGTTTTGTATGCGTGCAGCGATGTTAAAGCAAGTTGGCGATGAGACCCTGGATATACGCGATGACGTGGAGACTGCCAAAGATCTGCAGCCGGGCGAAGTCAGGGTACGTATTCATGCAAGTGGTGTCTGCCACTCAGATCTCTCTGCTATGAATGGCACATTGCCACAGCCTGCGCCGGCAGTTCTGGGGCATGAAGGTTCGGGAGAGGTAATAGAGGTGGGTAGCGGAGTAAAACACCTATCGGTAGGAGATCATATCGTAGTAGCTTGGATACCGCCATGTGGACGTTGCAAATTTTGCTTGGGAGGGCAGCCAAATCTTTGTGTACAAATTACTATGAATATTGGCTTTATCCCGCGCTTCACATTTAATGGTCAGGATCCGGCGTACGGTTTTCTTGGTACGGGAACTTTTTCGGAAGAGGTGGTCCTGCCCGAAGAGGCAGCTATAGCTATACCTCGTGATATCCCCTTTGAGATAGCAGCGTTACTCGGCTGCGGAGTAACTACGGGTGTAGGCGCTGCTATTAATTGTGCAGAATTGAAGCCTGGCTCCAATGCGCTGGTAATAGGCTGTGGTGGGGTAGGCATTGCAGCTATACAGGGTGCCAGGATTGCCGGTGCGGCAGAGATAGTTGCCATGGATACAGTCCCGTCCAAATTGGAAGATGCCAAGAGATTTGGTGCCACCCATGCGGTACTCCCAGATCAGCTTGACGCGGTGAAGTCGGAAGTCACCGATGGTGATGGTTTTGACTATGTGTTTGAATGCATCGGATTGTCGCAGACCATGCGTGCGGCATATGACCATGCCCGTAGGGGAGGTACAGCTGTAATAGTAGGAGCCGGGAGAATGGATCAGACCCTGGAGTTCAACGCTTTCGAGCTTTTCTTCACCAATAAATATATAAAAGGGACGTTGTATGGTTCGGCTGATGTACGCCGGGATTTCCCGATGCTTCTTCATCTGTGGAAGAGTGGTCGCTTGGATCTGGAAGGGATGATTACCAGGAAGATAGATCTCTCTGAGGTAAACGATGCACTTCAGGTGATGAAGAGGGGGGAAGCAATAAGGCAGGTAATTACCTATTAATAGCCTGTCCGGCAAATAGCGTGACGTTATCCGGCTAGTCAGGTGCCGTTATCTGGCAAGACCGCAGACGAAGGCGTAGCCGGTAGCTATGTCGAGAGCAAGAACGCCGTCAGGGATATTATCTGGCTAGCGGGACTCCATGGTAATCTACAGGATAAGCTACTAATGTAGCGTCCCGGTTTGTTCTTACGAATGGGACTTGCATTCTATTTTGAGCTATTTTACTGGCTATGATAGAGTACGGTAAACATACAGTAGTGTAAGGTAGCAGTCATTCCTACCGCCATACAACTACTTGCTTGGTGCATTCTGGTAGAGTAAGTGAGATGACTAAAGCAACGAGCACAAGCACCCGGCTTCAGCCGTGAGGAGGATGTCGTGATAGAAGTTAGCGGGCTGTCCAAGCGCTACGGGAAGTTGCTGGCGGTGAATAGCCTTACCTTTCGTGCCATACCGGGAAGGGTTACCGGGTTTCTGGGCTCCAATGGTGCTGGAAAGACAACTACTTTAAAGATGGTTGCCGGCTTGGTGCGACCTACCTCTGGCACTGCAACGGTCAATGGCACCATTTACAAGAACCTTATAGATCCGGCAAAACACGTAGGCGTAGTACTTGAGTCTACGGTAGCTCACCCGGCAAGATCCGCTGCAGCAAACATGATGATTGGGGCAGCCTCTATCGGAGTACCCTACGAACGTATAAGCGAATTACTCCAGCTCGTTGGCCTAAGTGAGCATGCTGGCAGGAAAGCCGGTGCATATTCGCTTGGTATGCGCCAGCGGCTGGCTCTTGCTATGGCGCTACTTGGAGATCCCTCTGTCCTTATCCTGGATGAGCCTGGGAATGGACTTGATCCACAAGGTATCGCCTGGTTGAGAAATTTTCTTAAATGGTTGGCATCTCAGGGGAAGACAGTGCTCGTGTCATCGCATCAGCTCAGTGAGATGTCCCAGCTGGCTGATGATGTTGTAATTATTGCTGCCGGTCATGAGGTGGCCTCGGGTCCGTTGGATCAGATCGTTAAGGGCATAGGTGGTGTGGAGATAAGGTTCCGTACGCCTGAACCGGAGAGGATGGTCCAGGTGATGCAGGCAGCCGGAGGAATGGCGTACTTGAATGGTTCCGGCACGGTAGATGTAAGCGGCTTGCCGCTGGAGCAGGTCGGTGCGCTGGTAGCGCAAAATCAGATTATTGTGTACGAGATGACTGCTTCCAGGGGGTTAGAAGAGGCTTTTCTTTATTTAACCGGTAATTCGAATGGAAGATAGGAACACTGGCCCATGTCCCCAACGGTGCGGAATAGGCGTAGTAAGCTAATGATCCGGCTGGTACGTGCCGAGCTGTTGAAATATCGTACCCTCAGGTCTTACTGGGTATTGATGGCCAGTGGTGCAGTCATTGCATTGCTGGTCATCATATTATTTCTTCATATAGCTCATATGAGTATTACCAATTCCGCTCCCGCTTTTGTCGGTTCAGGATCGGGTATCGGGCCTACCAGCTACGGTGCTTACGGATGGTACCCTTATATCCTTTATCAGGCGTATAACTACTCGCAGGTATTTGGTGTAGTCTTGGGTATAATCTGTGTTACAGGGGAGTACAGGTACAGCACCGCTTCCTTCACTTACCTGGTAGAGCCGCAAAGGGTGAGGGTGCTCGAAGCGAAGCTGGTTGCATCGGTCATTTGGGGCTTATTCTATGGAGTGCTTGTCAGCATACTCTCAACGGCAGTAGGAGTACTGTTCAGTGCTGTGTGGAATCTTGATCTGGGCGCATTTTTGCGAAATGCGCTTATATATCTGCCAGAGGACTTAGCGGGGTTTGTGCTGTTTGTGCTGGTAGGAGTTGGTATCGGAAGCCTGATTCACAACCAGGTGCTTGCCATCATCTCTGGAGTAGGCTTCCTCACTATCGGTACTGCGCTGATAGCTCTTCTGTATATAATTGCCCCTCATATAGTCCCGTACATGCCTCAGACTGCACTCATGGCGCTGGAGCGTGTACCGTCCGATGCAAGTGGCGTAGGGGCAAAGGTATCGTTGCTTCCCTGGTGGGGTGGGAGCATCGTACTACTTGGCTATACTGCCCTATTTTCCGGGATCGGTGCTATGACTGTATTGAAGTCCGATATTTAGTGTAAATCGATTATCTATCTGGAGAGACGGATGAGGCGGTCCAATTGTTGTATTACAACGGTTCGGATATGCGATATATGCCCAGGGAGTCCCTGTGTCCCACAATGGCTTTTAGGTATGGCCGCATTACAGAGCGGAGGAGGTGG
>JAMCPC010000121.1 GCA_023379725.1 Actinomycetota bacterium | reverse complement strand
GTAATTCTACGAACTTACCATATCCACCGTACGGCAGTGCTCGACTTGAGCAGTGTCCAAGTTCAGCCGTGGGAAGGAGATCAAAACTTAGTGTAGTGTCTCGCAAATAACCATGGGTTCCCGCCAGGCAGATGACACCCCTGACGGCGTTCTCGTCCTCAACGTAGCTTCCGGCTACGCCTTCGTCCTCGGCCTTGCCAGATGACGCCCCTGACTTGCCGGATAACGTCACGCTATTTACGAAGCACTGCACTAGACTCACAAATTACTTTCAGAGAGCTCCTTGATCTCTCTAGCCTTTAAGGGAGGTAATGCATTCCAGTCATCCTCTACATCTACGATTCTGGGTTGCCTGCTCTCTGCCCTGGCAAGTGCAGCCTCTACCAGACCTTTGAATAATGGATGAGGACGATCCGGCCTACTTTTGAATTCTGGGTGAGCCTGCGTACCAATGAAGTATGGATGAGTTGGCAACTCTACCATCTCCACCAACCTGCCATCAGGCGAAATGGCACTACACGAAAGACCTGCATCCTCTAATTTGGTACGATATTTTGGGTTTACCTCGTAGCGATGTCGGTGGCGTTCTGACACAACCTCTGTACCGTATACCTCTGCCGCCAGGCTGTCCGGCTTCAGCTGAGCTACGTAAGACCCCAAGCGCATAGTACCACCCTTGTCTACCACGTTGCGTTGCTCATCCATCAAATCTATAACTGGATATGGTGTATAAGGGTCCATCTCACGTGAATTGGCGCCTTTCAGGCCAACGATATTGCGGGCAACATCAATAACCATTACCTGTAATCCCAGACATATGCCCAGAATGGGGATATTGTGCAACCTGGCATATGTAGCTGTCGATATCTTGCCTTCTACACCACGCTCACCAAATCCACCAGGTATGATAATGCCATCGAGTTGCGATATTGTTCCATCCTCTATCAGCTGTGGAATCTCTTCGGCCTGGATCCATGAGATGTCTACATGTGTATCGAGAGCAAAACCACCATGCCGGACAGCTTCGACGACCGACAGGTATGCATCAGGGAGGTTCACGTATTTACCAACAATTCCTATACTGACTGATCTGCTTGTGTCCGTTGCCATTGAGGCGACACGTGCCCAGCCAGCGAGATCGATAGGATGATCGGCTAGATCAATGTGGAGTATCTTCATGACCACAGCATCCATTCCTTCGTCGTGTAGAACAAGTGGTATAAGGTATATGCTGGGTGCGTCTACAGCTGATATAACTGCGTCAATAGGCACATCGCACAAGAGCGATATCTTTCTTTTGAGGTTTGATGATATCGGCTGGTCGGAACGGCAGACTATTATATCTGGCTGTATACCACGACTGCGTAGTTCTGTTACAGAGTGCTGGGTGGGCTTGGTCTTTTGTTCACCTGAAGGAGCAAGGTATGGAACCAGCGTTAGATGCACATAACATACGTTGTCTCGCCCTACGTCACTGCGCATCTGTCTGAGAGCCTCCAAAAAAGGTACGATCTCTATGTCACCGACAGTGCCACCTACCTCTACTATGACCACATCAGTATCTTCGGTGGCTACGCTCATTATTCGGGACTTTATCTCATCGGTGACGTGAGGTATGACCTGAACGGTTCGTCCCAGGTAATCTCCTCTTCTCTCTGCAGCAATAATGGAGAGGTATATCGACCCGGTAGTCGCGTTCGAATCCCTGTGTAGATTTTCATCGATAAATCTTTCGTAATGACCCAAATCAAGGTCGGTCTCACCACCGTCTTCTGTAACGAACACCTCCCCATGCTCAAAGGGATTCATCGTACCAGGATCTACATTTATGTAGGGGTCCAGCTTGATCATAGTAACCTTCATCCCCCTGCTCTTCAAGAGCCTGCCAAGCGATGACGCAGTCAACCCTTTTCCAAGCGATGATGACACCCCTCCTGTGAAGAATATAAATTTCGTATGGTGGGAATGGGGTCTGTGCTCATCTACCATGCTATTGAACTTAGCCGATTCAGCGGGGTATGTGGTGGACATTTTATTTACCTACTCTATCCAGGATCTCTCTGGCATGATCACGGGCTATCTTCAGGTCCGGCTGACCGGAGAGCATCCTTGCAATCTCTTCTACGCGCTCCTGTCCGGTGATGGAATTAAAGGATGATGACGTTCTTGCGTCCGATATGTTCTTCATTACTTGGATATGATTATCGGCAAATGCTGCTACCTGTGGAAGGTGTGTCACCACAAGTACCTGTCTATTCTTTGACAGTTCGTAGATTGCATTACCTACAGACAGAGCGGCTTCCCCACCTATGCCCGCGTCTACTTCGTCAAATACCATTGAAGTCGGTATAGTACCGGTGGCTGTTGGCCCGTATTTAATGCTACGTGCAAAGGCAAGCCTGATCGCAAGCATGGTCCGTGCCAGCTCACCTCCGGAAGCCACCTTTGCGACCGGTAGAACAGGCTCTCCGGGATTGGCTCCCAACCCAAACTCAATTGGTTCTCCGGCACCGGAGTCACCTACTTTCACCGAGAATACCGCCTTTTCCATAGCCAGGCTGGCCAATTCTTGCTCTACTGCCTGAGCCAGACGCACTGCACTCTCTGCCCTTTGTTCACGAACTTTTTCCTCGCACTGCCCTATCCGTACCTGTATATGATCCCTTGTCACCCTCAAGGCATCTATCCGTTTTGAACGGTCCGCCAGATCATCAAGGGAGGTCTGCAATGAATCCCTCTTGACTATTACAGACCCAAGACTTCCGTCATCTGAGTATCTCTTTATGAGCTCTCGAAGCGCCAGACGCCGGATCCTTATCTCATCAAGACGAGATGGGTCGAACACAAGCGATTGCAGCTCATCGTTTAGAGTAGCCGCTATGTCCTGTGCTTCAGCGTGTAACGCTTTCAGCCTTTTCTCTATTCCATCGAATATATCGCCAAAGGAGGAGGTGCCTTTGAGCGCAGAAAGAGCGTATCCGATCATAGTGATTGCACCTCCTTGAACACTATCATCATGGACGTTTGAATCCCCCTCCATGTAAGCGGCAAGTTCGAACAACTTGTCATGTATGCTCTCCACATCTGAAAGGCGCCGCTCTTCGATTCCAAGAGTATCGTACTCATTAGGGTCATTCAGGGACGCACGATTCAATTCGTCGAGTTGGCTCTTGTGAAGTTCTATTTCGTGCTCTACAGTCATGCTGCCACCCTCAATATCTTCGAGTCGCCTCTCTATATCACGCAATTCCTGTCGAGCAGCGGTCAACTCGGTCAGATCTACCTCCCCGTACATGTCCAACATATCTCTCTGAGTTGTATGACTCAGTAATGAATGATGGGTGTGCTGACTGTAGATATCTACCAGACCTTCCGTTATATCGATTAGACCGGAGGCGGTATACATACGCCCATTTACCCATGCTCGTGACCTGCCGTTTGAAGAAATCTGCCTGGATACGACCACCTCATCCTCTTTCTCGGTGACGAACCTTCCTTCTATAGTAGCTTCCGAAGCTCCACTTCTTACCAGGGATGAGTCAGCTCTTCCTCCGCACAGTAGGCCAAGCGCCTCCACTATTAACGTCTTGCCAGCTCCGGTCTCTCCGGTAATGACTGTCATGCCACCCTGAAACTGGATAGCCACATCGTCGAGTACTCCAAGGTTCTGTACGTTCAGCTCAATCAGCATCTTCCAATCATCTATCCATCAATCCGAATTTATCCTTCAACACGCTTCTAAGATCTGTCCCGTCCATTTTAACGACCCTAACCGGTTGCGATGACCCTCTGCATCGCAACTCTCCACCAGGCCCTACATTGCTTATCTCTTTACCATCTACAAGGAACGTCGCCGGCCTGGTGCCCTCAATTCTGAGCGTAACATCTTCATCAGGCTCAAGTACCAGTGGCCTGTCAAAAAGCATATGAGGCGATATCGGCGTCATTACCATGGCTCTGAGTCGAGGGGAGAGTATTGGACCGCGAAGTGAAAGATTATATGCTGTAGATCCCGTAGCACTGCAGATAACTATACCGTCGGCGGCATAAGTCAAAAAATGTTTTTCTGCAATGTAAGCTGACACAAGGACAGTGTGGCCAGGTTGGACTTTTTCCAGGACGGCTTCGTTCATAGCCATATGCTGTTTACCTTCAATATTTACCTCAAGCACCATCCTCTCTTCAATATCGTAGCGTCCATCAAGGAATCGCTCGAGTGCCGCCTCAAGGCCGGAAGGGTCCACTTCGGTAAGGTAACCAAGCCGGCCCAAATTTACTCCCATTACGGGTATCCCCAGCGTATAGGCCACTTCCATAGCTCGCAGCATAGTGCCGTCGCCTCCCAGTCCTACCAGAAGGTCAATACTGCCAACATATGAATCTACCTCTGACGTATCCGTTATCGTAAGCGCCGTGTGACCGTGATCAGATAGCCAGTCTCCACCCCTGCGGGCAATAGTTGCCGCTTCATCGATTCCACTATGTGCCAGAAAGGCTACACGAGCCATTTATCGTAGGCCTCCTTGATCGCCTCTGCTATAACGTGCCCTGGGTTGTACTGTTGGACGTATTCCTGGCTGTAGTGTTGGTTGCATGCTGGGCTACGCTCTAGCTTGTACTCCGGAGCATGTGCTTGTATGCGTGCTTGTGCATGTGCCGAAAACCGAGAGCAGCCATTTGAGCCGGCACCGTTGTGTAGATGGAGAAAATATTCAATATTGCCCTTGGCGCCCTTAATAGGAGATGGAGCCACTCCCTCCATGCTACATCCGGCATCTATGTAAGCGTTCGATACATCCATAAGCACGCTTTTATGCACCAGCGGATCCTTTACTATTCCCTTTCCCTGTGATACGACCTTTCGTCCTGCTTCGAATTGAGGCTTGACGAGTAGTACCAGACATGAGTTTGATTTTAGCATACTGCCTGTGAATACAGGTACTAGGATACGCAACGAGATAAACGATAGATCGCAAACCGCCAGATCGAAGGGGCGGCTACCGAGCAACGACTCATCCAAATATCTTACGTTTGTACGATCCACAACAGATACACGATTATCTTTGGCTAGTTTCTCATGGAGCTGGCGATACCCGACATCGACGGCAACCACCTCCCCTGCCCCCTTGTTCAGTAGGCAATGCGTGAACCCCCCCGTTGAAGCACCGGCATCAAGGCACCTCAGCGAATTCGGATCGATGCCAAAGTTGTTCAGAGCAAATTCCAATTTCACTCCACCTCTCGAGACGAAACCTTCGTTGACTGGACTGGTGATACGTATATCGTCAGATGTAGTCACCTGCCGGGAAGGCTTGAGCGCCACCGAACCATTTACAAGTACCTTATTTGAATATATCAGATCATGCGCCTGCTCCCTTGAACGAGCAAGCTTCAATTCAACTAGTCTTAGATCCAGCCGCCTGTGCGTGATTCCTGGCCTACCGCTTTGGCGAAGTCCTGGTCTTTGGCGAAGTCCTGGTAGTAGAACTGGATGACCTTGTAGCTGTTGCAGATCTGGAACTGCGGGAAGCAGACTTAGCTGCCGATGCTTTGGCAGATGGTTTTGCGGGTGCCTTTGCGGGTGCCTTTGTAGACGATCTTGTTGACGTCTTAGCAGGCGATCTGGTGGCTGTCGAAGTCTTTGCTACAGTACTGCCTGAAGGCCTTGCCCTGGCAACTGGTTTTTTTGCCGGAGGCTTAGATGCAGGTGCGGATGAATCCTCCCTTGCTGCATTGGTATTGCCACCTCCATGCGTTTCTCTGCTCTCCCTGCGTACCCTTGAGCTACCTGTCATGGTAGCACTCATTACGTCGCTGATGGCACGCTTCCCTATATCCCTGAGCAATGACAACCTACTGTCATCTGTCACTATCTTGAGTACACGCCGTACGGCCTCTTCTGTAGTTTGATTCTTGATGTCAGAAATCTGTCTATTGATCTCCCTGCGAATCTGGTCGACCACAAAATCTGAACGTTTCTTACTCTCTTTTACTAGGGTATCTACCCACTCTTTGGTATGTGCCCGCTCTATCTCTCCTGACGCTGCAAGCTCTTTTACAAGTGCCTCCGCCTTGGAGCGGGTTATCTCTCTAAGTGAAGATGCCGCCTCTATATACCGCCTAAATTCGTCCATTCGTGCCATAGGAGGTATTATATACCCACGGCAATACTTTTTCAAATTGTTTTCATGTTGCTGAGGTCAGTGTAATACTGTCCTCCATGTCCTCCCTATCCTTACGAACGGATCCTGCACTCGTGCTGTTGTGCATTTCTGTGTATTTCCAAGGCTAAAGCAGCCGTGAACTCACTCTCCCATTTTCACCAAGTATGAGTTCTACCATATCCAGCAAGCTACCTGCACGATACTCCGGGTTCACTCCTTCCCTATCTCCTTCTTTAGCTGTAGCGTCCGAGCCGACAAGGGCAAACGGTAATCCAAGCTTTGCCGCAAAGAGACCATCGGTAGAAGGCCTGTCTCCTATGACCAGCTCTAATTCTCCAATTACCGTGTCTTCTACCATCCGTACCATCGGATCATGTGGTTTCCCGGCTATTATCGGCTGTGTATGGCTGGCTGCTGATACAGCGGCCAGTAAGGCACCGGTACCCGGTAGTAAACCATGTGGGGTAGGGTGTGTCGGGTCATCATTGGCCCCAATATATCTCGCACCACTACTGATAGCGCTGGACACCCTGGCAAGTTGATCAAAATCAAAGTGAGTACTCCAGCCAACTACTACGGTGGCAGCTCTTTGCGGATCACTGACGATGCTCACTTTCTTGGCTTCGACAGCCTCCAGTAGGCCATCCTCTCCCCATAGGTATACATCCTCTCCCTGCTCAAGTAGACTAGCTGCCGCGTCGGATGCAGTTAATATACTTTCCTTACCAACCTTTATACCAGCTCTCTGTAATCTGGTCATGAAGGTGTCTTTGGTCGGACCAGAGTTGTTAGTAACGAATATTACCTTTCTTCCGAAGTCTCGAACTGTTTCGACCGCTTGTCCTACTCCCTCTATCGCTTCTCCCGCCAGCCATACGACCCCGTCGAGGTCGATCAGCCAGACCTTACTGTTGCCTGCATCAATAGTGTCATTGTCGTTCATATCTATTTCTACACCAGTCTAGTATCTCGTAAATAGCATTACATTATCCAGTGCTCGGGAATAAGGCAAGAGTTAGTAAATCCCAATGTCTAATGCATAGCACGATCAGAGAAAACGCTATCTGGCTAGTGGAGATCCGTCAGATCCGTAATGCTGAATACTCAATGTAGCTGATAGGTACGGAGAACGATGTGGACGAGATTGATTACAACGTGAGGGTAGGTTGCGTTGTTTATATGTCATATAATTGGATTATGGATAGCAACTTAACGGACTTGGAACAACATATCATGTTTGAAGGAGGGACCGAAGCCCCATTTTCAGGTGAACTGTTATATGAAAAACGCCAGGGGAATTTCCAGTGCAAGAATTGTGGGCTGATATTGTTCACCAGCGACGCTAAATTTGACAGCCAGACAGGGTGGCCAAGTTTCACGGAACCTGTGAATATGAATAATATTGTTTTACGAGTAGATGAATCTCACGGCATGATCAGAACTGAAGTATTATGCGTTCAATGTAAAGCCCATCTCGGCCATGTTTTCGATGATGATCCGAAAAATGCGACTGGAAAAAGATATTGCATTAATTCTGCCTGCTTGAGTTTTCAAAAGAGTGCCCACACTTAAACGAGATCAATAGACAAGTCGATACTGCCTATTGTAGATGATTAGGCATAGTCTTCCTGCTATTATACCGTTCGGTGCAGGTGAAACGTATGGTGTTTATCGGTTATGGCATCAGTTGAACAGGTCGTGTCGATACCGAATAAGCTGTACAATGGGCAATATCCAATTGCCGACGTAAGTAGCATAATGGCTGCAACCACCAGTAGTACGATCCCCCATCCTGTGCTGAACCCCAGTACACCGCTACCTGCAACTGCCCCTACTCCCAGGATAGTCCTGAGTACTCTATCTATATTTCCCATATTCTTAGTCATTGTACTTTCTCCTTTCTTCTCCTTTGAACTGATCGTTTTTGTTTTATCTGTTCAATACTTCATAGACGTACAAGACTGGGAAAAGGATACAATCGCTGTTTAGCGCCTACAAATAAGCTATGGTCATCTCGTATGTCGTCTCGTCAGTGGACAGCATGTTGTAGCCCATCCTCACCAGTGCGCTGAATCATCTATTCTTTGGCAGGGTTGATAGTTCCATGGGTGTGGTCAAGGTCGAGATAGCGACGTACCCTATCGGCCAGGGTGGCTGGGATGACGTTATCGGGATCGTGCAGTCGATCAAGTGATACAGTGGTACCAGCAAGAGCCTGGTAGAGGGGTGGACAAGTAGCACATCTGGAAAGATGATCCTCTAGTGAAGCGCGTTGAGATGGATCCAGCTCACCGTCTATGTAACTCGACACCTTTTCTCGGGCATCCCAGCAACCGAGGGGAACTCCGACATTTGCTGTTCGTCGCTCCTCTTGCCGTGACAGAGCACTTACAAGCATCATTCTTCCCCGCCGGATACGCTGCTTGGCAGCAGATAGTGAGATACCAAGGACATCTGCTATCTCATTTGCAGAAAAACCCTCGCCATCGTGGAGGACGACAGCGCTGCGGTAGTGGTGTGGTAGATGGATGAGCGCTTCGCGAAGTTCGTCGGCTGACTCGGCACGTTCGGCAACCTCCTCCGCGTTCACGCTGTAGGAATCATCACGCCAGAGAGTTTCTACATCCTCGACGCTGATCTCATGTGCATTGTGGCGAGCACGATCAATTGCCAAGTGGTAGAGAATGCTGTGAAGCCATGTCTTAAGCGATGCCTCATTTCGGTACTGCTCCGCCCGTTCCATTGCTCTGACTATTGTGTCGCCGACGAGGTCCTCCGCCTCTTCATTGCTGCCTGTAATTGAGCGAGCGTACCGATATAGCCCTGGGATCTCTGTCGACAAAGCCAGGGCAAAATATCGTGAATCGGGGTTCTTGTTAGACAGATCTATTCCCATAGTTCTTCTGGTTCCTTTCCTTTTGTCTCTTGTAGAAGCAGAAAGAGAAGAGCTATAACGGCCACACCAGGGAAGAGCAGGTAGGCAGCTATAGAAAATCGGTGGCCGATGTGAGCTACTATGCCAAAGACAAATAGTCCTGCTGCTGCACCGATGACTCCGGTCGCAACCTGCCACCCTGATACAGCCGCACGTATGGGAGTAGGAAACTGTTCGAGAATAAATGTACCTGCTGGGGCAGAGAACATACCGCCCGAAAATATCGCCATTTCGTAACCGGTTATCATGCCCAACTTGGTGCCACTATAAATAAGTATTCCAAAAGCGGTCATTGCCATGAGCGCGACCATGGAGGTAACTCGGCGCCCCATATGATCTGCCAGCCACCTTCCCATAAGCAGGCCAGCTAAGCCGACTATTCCTGCAATGAGGATCAGTGCTGTAACACTTGAGACGGCCATATGCAAAAAGGATTCTGCGTAGAGAAAGACAAAGGTATCAGCTGGTCCTGTCAGCCACGAGACAGCGAAGGAAAGAATAAGGATTATGAGTAACCTTGCACGATACTGTGGCGAGAGTGCCCTTATGGCTGAATTGCGCGTTATCTTTGGGGGTGCTGCATTGACGAACCTATCGGGTTCTCTTATCATACGGGCAATAAATGGCAATGCTATGAGTGGCACCAACGCAGCAAAAAATAGCCATCTGAATCCGATTACCTTTGATGCCACGTCATTGAAGATGGCTATAGCACCGGCACCCATGGCGTATCCGGCGGCTACCATAGCTATTGCCTTGGCGCGATCCTTTGAGGATGTCTCTTCTGAGGCTATTACCTGAGCGATAGAGGTGGTAGCACTGAGTAATGGGCGGCCGG
Organism: Actinomycetota bacterium; assembly: GCA_023379725.1. Taxonomy (GTDB): domain Bacteria; phylum Actinomycetota; class Acidimicrobiia; order Acidimicrobiales; family JAMCPL01; genus JAMCPL01. The sequence goes on along the minus strand of JAMCPC010000121.1, from coordinate 22,218 downwards.
CAGCAAATATCACCACAAAGAACCAGTAAGATGGTGATACACCTGCCAGTGCAGTAATAATCAGGCCGGCAGTAGTGCATGTCAGGATGACTCGCCGCCGCCCGCGCTTGTCAGCCATAGATGCCAACGGTAATGCGAGGAGCGATGCAAGGCGTATAATGGCAAGCCCTATACCGAGTGAGGTTCCAGATAGACCGGCAACAGCGGCAATAGAGTGACCATTGTATGGTTTTCCAAATCCTTTGGCAACAAGAGCCAAGCCGGCAGTGATGCCAAATTGCCCTATGCCGGCAGTTGCCGCGGCTAGCGCTGGGCCTATAACGACGGTATCCTTCCAGGAATGGAATGTAGTTTTGGACGACACAGGGGTTACACTTGGTGGGTCAGCACTTGGTGGGCTCTCGGAGGGGAGATTATCATTCCTATCTTCCACCGTAGCCGCCACTGTTCGCTCGTTGGCCGCTGCTGTATCTACCTGCCAAGTAAAAAAGTCCAGTTACACCTGCCACAGCAGCTACAATAATGTTCCCCGAGACAAATGGGATGGCAACCATCACAGATATCAGGCTACCAAGCACCCAGCTCAGCTGAAGCCTTGTCTGAAATCTTGCAAATGCTCTCCCCTGCTGAACTGCCGGTACCAGCCTCTGTACAATAGCATCAAATGCAGGCTGAGCCCCTGATGACCCCAAGCCAAGCGTGAACGCCAGTATGCCCTGAGCTACGACATTCCCAAAAGAAGCAGTAATTCCGGCACCTATCATCACCAGCCATACGGCTGCAGTGAGCAATGATTGCTCACTTATTCGCTTTCTAAGTCGCGGTACCAGCAGGATGCCGATCAACGATCCGGCTCCCGAAGCTATAAGTACATAACCGTACCAGAACATCGAAGCATGCTCCCTGCGTAGGCCAAACGCTATCAAGAATACAAAGAAGCCGACCAGTGCTCTTAGGATCGACATCACGTTCAGGCCAAGTAGTACTTCAGGATCGACGAACGCCTTCATCCACAGCGATTGGCGAGCAGCGTTGACTTGCTCTGTACTCTCGTGAGACCATTTATCTCGATAGTTATCCTCATTGGATGCCTCATTGTGAGAGGCTTCATATACATGAGTATCAGATTGATGTTGCCTTGGTAGTATTTTGCCGATGTAACGCGGCAGTCTAAGTCCAGCTACCATGCCTGAAGCGTAGATTAATATGTCTACCCTTAGGACCCAGGAGGCTCCTACGCCCTTTAATATACCTACAGCCAGGGTTGTACCTACCGTGCCAGCCAATGAGGCAAGTAGTGAGAGCTGAGCGTTGCGAGTAGCAAGACCTTCATGATATCCAGGCTCTCCCCGTTTATTTATCGGGGAAGGATCGTCTACTCGGTCTTGACTGGAGGCGGTATATCTATCGGTAGCGAGTCCTTGTCCGGAAGTGGATATAGAGCCTCGGTCAGAGGCGGTGTATTCGTCAGAGGTAAGCACGGGAACAAGGGTAGATTTGGTTACCATGTAAAGTCGTGACAGAACCAGTATGCTGAATGCTTCTGGGAATAATGCCAGGCTGTGCAGGTCGCTGGCCATGAGCAGGCAGAGAAATGCTCTTCCACCTGTAGAGATTGCTACAATTGCCCTGCGAGCACTGGTTGAACGATCTACGAGCGGACCGAGTACCGGAGCTACAATGGCAAAAGGTGCCATAGTCACAAGCAGGTAAAGAATTATCTTGCCCTTGGCCGCGTTCGGAGAGATAGAGAAGAATAGCGAGCCTGCCAGCGAGATAGTCACCATGGCATCACCTGCAATGGAGAATACCTGTACCAGAGCGAGCCTACCAAAAGGTTGGCTCTGATCGAGCAGGGCAGCTATTGAATTGCGTAGCTGCGCGGCAATCCGTGCGTACAGCACAGATGGGTGCAGGTTACGATGACGTCTATGAGAACTAGCCACAATGCAATGCTAAGCCATATATTGGTCGGTCTGTGAACTTTACGGCAAATGGCAGCTACACTGTAATTATTGGACAGATGAGAATCATTTTAAGACAATGATATCAAAGGAGAAGATGCAATGACAGTAAGTGCTTACATACTCATACAGACAGAGGTAGGTAAAGCGGCCTCTGTAGCGCAACAGGCCAGGTCTGTAGAGGGAGTGGTACAGGCAGATGACGTTACCGGCCCGTATGATGTAGTCGTTAAAGCAGCATCTGAGTCGATGGACGAGCTTGGACGCCTAGTGGTAAGCAAGATACAGCTTATTGACGGTATTACCCGGACAACAACCTGCCCAGTAGTCAACCTCTGACGACTTGTCGAGCGCAAGCTTTTTATTTTAGCTGTGACCGAGGATTATCCATGTCTGCCACAGGAAAATACTTATGCAACATCTGTCGTGTGCAATATCTGCGTGGACAGGTCAAGGTCATTAAACGTGATGTAGCACCCAGGTGACTCCTTGGAACGTTCTGTACCCCAAGTAGATGATTGTAGCAATAATCAGTAACTTGAAATGCCACGGAATTGGCCTACGAGCCAGGGTTGCTGAACCGCAGTCGGGGCACTCGCCGTCTTCACCGAGTTCATCATCGTCTATGCGCTGGTTGCACTCTTCGCACCAAGCCACTGTTACCTTGGATTCCTGGCGTGCTCGAAACTACTTGCCGTCGCCTGTATGTACCTTCAGCTTAATGGGGGTGCGTTCAAGGCCAAACTGTTCTTTTAGTCTGCTCTCTACGAAACGTAAGTACGTGGCTGGCAGCCTCTTATTGGTAAATAGTACAAACGTTGGCGGATCAACAGCTCCCTGTACGATAAATTTTATCCTTGCTCCGCTGGGAGCTACTTGCTTTTCTTGAATCATTCTGAGAGCGCGATTCAATTCTCCGGTAGGGATTCGGTGGTGATATGCGGAGAGTGCATCTTGGATGGCAGGGAATATTTTTTGTACGCCAAGTCCTGTTTTAGCACTAACTCTGATAATGGGAGGATCGCCGACAAACGCCAGTTCATTTTCGATATCGCTTATTAGCTCATCCCGTGTATCGTGTGCCACGATATCCCATTTGTTTACTATCACAATTACCGGACTGCCTGATTGCACTGCCCGTTCGACTATACGCTGGTCCTGCCTGGCAATTCCCTCAGTTGCATCTATGAGCATAAGCACGAGATCGGCATTGTCTATGACATCCAATGAACGAAGTACAGAAAAATGCTCCACCCTACCTCCCTTGGAGTCCTTGTGGCGCATTCCGGCAGTGTCGATAAAACAAAATGTACCACTGTCGGTCTCTACCACCGTATCTACAGCATCTCGGGTAGTACCAGGCATATCATGTACTATTGAACGATCCTGTCCAATCAGGAGATTGAACAGAGTGGATTTCCCGACGTTGGGACGTCCCACTAGCGCAATCCTGGGATAGTCACCATTTGATGTCTCTTCTGATTTGCCGGTTTCTGTAACTTCAGTCAGTGTCATGTTTTCTCCTTTCAGCTTATGGTTTGAATGCTCTGTAGCATTATTGTCGATGATTTTCACCACTGCATCGAGAAGATCGTCCACTCTCCTACCATGCAGCGCGCTCAGCGGAATAGGGTCACCCAGACCCAGTGAGAGCATCTCCCATGCATCTATATCTCTACGGCTATTGTCCGATTTATTGGCCACAAGTAGTGCTGGCTTACCCAGGCGTTTCACATGGCGAGCTATCTCCATGTCAGTATCGGTGACTCCCACGGATACATCAGTCACTACCACGACTACATCTGCATACTCTATGGCCTTTTTAGCCTCCTGCGATACCTTCCCCTGCAAACCGTCGACAGATAATTGCCAACCACCGGTATCTACAATTGTAAAGGGAACTCCCAACCAGTCACTGCCTATTTCCAGCCTGTCCCTAGTGACCCCTGGGACATCTTCTACGACTGTGACCCTGCGTCCGATGATCCTGTTCACAAGAGTCGATTTGCCCACATTGGGACGTCCGGCGATTACGACCATCGGCTCGCTCTGCTCACTTGGCATAATAAATATCTTAGCATCTAGTGTAGTGTCTCGTAAATAGCGTGACGTTATCCGGCAAGTCAGGGGCGTCATCTGGCAAGGCCGAGGACGAAGGCGTAGCCGGAAGCTACGTTGAGGACGAGAACGCCGCCAGGGGCGTCATCTGGCTGGCGGGAACCCATGGTTATTTGCGAGACACTACACTAGTAATCATAATTGCTTACATCAGGTGAGTCTCTTGTAGCCGGACCGTACCCGCAACAGATGTACCAATCCGGTGCTCATGACTGCTTACGTAAAATGTGCCAGACTGTTAGAGAAGATGTCATCGGATGGTGGATCAGTAATAATAGTAGAAGACGATTCGAATATAGCGGATCTTGCCTCAGCTTACCTTTCTAAGGCTGGCTATAGTGTCCGGCAGGCAGGCGACGGTGCACGAGCCCTCGACCTCTGCAGAACGCAAAATCCATGCCTGGTTATACTTGATATCGGGTTGCCCGGGGATCTTGACGGCTTTGAGGTATGTCGTACGTTGCGTGCAACAAGTGACGTTCCAATTATTATCCTGACTGCGCGCAGCGATGAGATCGACAGGATTGTAGGCCTTGAGATCGGAGCAGATGACTACATCGTAAAGCCATTTTCCCCCAGGGAGTTGGTGGCAAGGGTCAAGGCAATCTTACGTAGATCCACCAGGATGGCTGATTCTTCCAGCCGCATAATCCACATTAACGACATTACTATCGACATGGATGCCAGATCGGTGGCTGTATCCGGCAGTGAGGTGCACTTGACATCACGTGAGTTTGATTTACTTGTGTTTATTGCGATGCGGCGCGGCGTAGCGCTCTCCAGAAGGCAACTTCTGAATGGCGCATGGAGCAACAGTTGGATCGGAGATGAGAGAACGGTTGACGTTCATGTGCGCCAGCTTCGCAAGAAATTGGGTGATGGACTGAATATACATACTGTATGGGGAGTAGGTTATCGCCTTGACTGATGACAAACGGATGCCTGGTGATCAGGTAGCGGGTCAGCAGGTGTCGGCGAGCCTCAGTTCCATCTTCAATGTCGGCAGTGGAGCAGGTGCGTACAGAGGAGGCAGGACCGGGTCGCTACGTTACAGGATACTTCTATCTATGGTGCTCATTGCCATGGGTACCCTTGCTATTACCTGGCTGGGCACCTATGTCCTGGTGGGTCATGTTGCGACTTCATCAGAGGCTTCATCTATTCTGACCGATGCCAGAGAGGTAGCTACGATAGCTCCACATGTACGGGTCAGCGATACAAAAAAACTTCTTCTCGCTGCTGGATTTTCAGGAGGAGGAGTCGTTACTATCTCACCTAACGGCCAGATTGCTCCCCCACTGACCACCTTGCCGCCGGGTGTGAGTGCGTCGCAACTTGATATGCAAAAGCTACTTAATGGATACGCCATAGCAGGTGCCAGCGGCCATCTGGCATATGCCGCAGTTCCCCTCTACCTCTCCACCCGTATAAATACAGTATTACATGTAGCAACCAACGAACTTGTCGTCATGGTGGTGACTCGCAGGATAAAGCCACCCTCTACTGGACTGGAATATTTCATCTTAATCGGGCTGGCATCGCTTCTGGTAGCCGGGTTGGTGGCATGGATTCTCTCCAGACGGCTTGCAAGCTCGATTAGCAATGTAGTGTCTACTGCCAATCGGCTGGCCTCGGGAGAGCTTGAAGCCAGAGTGGAGACTTCACAACGTGACTACAGGGAAATAGCCAGCCTCGCTGATGCTATAAACGACATGGCTACCCAACTGGATAACTCGCAGCAGTCCGAACGTCAGTTTCTTCTCTCTGTCTCTCATGACCTGCGAACTCCCCTCACCTCGATTCGCGGTTATGCGGAGGCTATCCTTGATGGAGCGGTAGACGACACCACGCATGCTGTAGAGATAATAAGAGACGAGTCTTACCGACTTGATGGACTGATACGTGATCTTCTTGACCTCGCCCACCTGCAGGCCAAACGGTTCTCACTCGATATGGAGCCGGTAGATATATCGGCAGTTGTACAGCAGGTAGCTAGCATCTTTTTGCCAGTTGCAAATCAGCGGGACATTGTAATAGAGGTGGTAGGTATTGAGGGTATTGGGAGTATTGGGGGTATTGGGAGTACAAATACCGTAGCTGGTAAATTGGTAGCTTCCAAGTTGGAAGATGAGAGGTATGCGGAGGCAGTCCTCGACGCTCACCCGAAGAGTATTATAGTCAATGATAAAGGCGTGTCTGTTGCCGCGGGCCATCCAAATAATATCGTAGTAAATGGCGACGAAGGACGGCTGGTGCAGTCGATCGGGAACATAGTAGATAATGCCCTGAAGTATGCACGCAGTAAGATACAGCTGCATTACGGAATCGATAATGGTCAAGCCGTAATATCGGTGCTGGATGACGGACCCGGTATAGCCGTCGATGACCTGGCTCATGTATTCGAGCGGCACTATCGTGCAGACACCTCAAGAAGCACTGGCGGCGGTACCGGGCTTGGGCTCGCTATAGTATCGGAACTGGTGGAAGCTATGCACGGCACCGTATCTATATATTCACATGAGAGCGGTATAGATGGAACGGAGGTAGTGATACGCCTTCCGCTATCCGAACCCCCAGCTAGTGTAGTGTCCCGCAAATAGCGTGACACTATCCGGCAAGTTATGGTGTTGTCTGACAAGGCCGAAGACGAAGGCGTAGCCGGTAGCTACGTTGAGGATGAAAACACCGTCAGGGGCTCATTTAGCTGGTGGGAACCATGGTTATTTGCGGGACGCTACACTAGCTATACCAGTCTCGCCTTTGGATTTGGCTTTGATGGTCAGTCGGCTACTACTATGGGGTGTCTGGCGGCTCGTGTCTCATCTACCCTACCTACCGGAGTACGCTCAGGTGCAGCCTTGGCAGATGCCCCTTCGGTAGCCTCTATCTCGGAGGCAATCTCTTTCATGACTGAAGCGAAAGCCTGCAGCGTCTGTACACTCTCTGTCTCTGTGGGCTCTATCATAAGTGCCTCATCCACTACGAGCGGGAAAGAGACCGTAGGAGGATGGAATCCCCTATCCAGCAGCATCTTTGCTAAGTCCTGAGCTCTTATCCCGTATCTCCTCTTGAATGTGGATACTGACAGCACGAACTCATGCATACACCTGTTGCCGTAGGGCACCTCATATATGTCAGATAGGGATTTGAGCAGCCAATTCGCATTCAGCACAGCTATTTGGGATACCCTCTTCAGACCATCGGCTCCATTGGAGAGAATATAGGCCAATGCCCTTGCCAGCACCATAGCGTTGCCGTTATATGAATGAACCCTGCCAATCGAGCACTCGGGCATCTTCCACCGGTAAGTTCCATCCTCTTGAAGTGCCGGCCTAGGACCTGGTAGGTACTGGTCAAGTCCTGCACGTACCCCTACCGGACCCGCCCCCGGACCACCGCCGCCATGTGGGGTGGCAAATGTCTTGTGGGTATTCAAATGCACGATATCGAATCCCATTTTGGCCGGTGTGGTGATTCCCATGATGGCATTCAGATTGGCACCGTCATAATACGCAAGTGCACCTGCTTCATGTACAAGCCTACAGATCTCTACTACATCTTTCTCAAATATGCCTATGGTGTTTGGATTGGTCAGCATGATGGCAGCAACATCTTCAGATAAAGCTGACTCCAATGAAGCCATATCCACACATCCATCACTCCCTGTAGCTATTGTTTTCGTTTGGTAGCCTGCCAAGGTTGCAGAGGCTGGATTGGTACCGTGTGCCGACTCTGGCACCAAAACTACTGTCCGGTGCTCTCCCAATGATCTGTGGTAAGCGCCGGTCATCAAGAGACCGGTAAGTTCTCCCGCCGCTCCTGCAGGCGGCTGCAGAGTAAATGCAGACATGCCCGTAATCGCACATAGTGCCCTCTCAAGTGTCCACAATATCTCCATCCAACCCTGGGATAACTGTGCGGACACAAGCGGATGTACGTCTTTCAATGAAGAAATTGCTGCAATTTCATCGAACGCCTTGGGATTGTACTTCATAGTACAAGAGCCAAGTGGATAGAACCCAAGGTCTACCGAGTATTGCCTATGGGCAAGGCGGGTATAATGACTTACCAGATCCCGCTCGGATACTTCTGGGAGTGCTGGAGGTTCAATGTCTTTTGTATCAGGTGAAATATCTGGAACGCCGGTGGACGGCAGCTGAAATGCCCTTCTTCCCGGACTGGAAAGTGAAAAGATAAGTGGTTCCTCGTCATCACCCATTAAGGGAGTGCTGCTGGCGTTACCTCCGGCTGCTAAATTGGCTAAATTGTCTGTGAGATTATTTCCATGGCCAAAGCCGGAAGCTTGTTCTTGTTGCCCTGTCATTGCAAAGCCTTTTCGAAAGATAGGGCATAGGACTCAATCTCTTGGATCGTTCGTTTCTCTGTTACTGCAATGAGTAGCCTTCTTCCATTGTCAGATTTACCTTCGACGGTTCTACTGCTTCTATGCTTGCCGTCAGCAGGGCTGTTGTCGATATGCCCACTGCTACTATCACTATTATCATTTGCTATCTCCATTGCATGAGATACATTGTCATCATATAACTCATCATATAACTCATTATCAAGTGCAACTCCACCGAGAAAGCCCTCATCGGCCAGTCTTGCGAGTAGTATTTCACTGTTTACAGGTATTTTCAGGGCGAATTCATTGAAGAATGGTTCGTTATACAGTGCCTCTACACCATCTATCGAACACAATAATTTGTGCAGATAATGAGCTCCTGAATAACATCTCCTGGACACTTCCTTCAGTCCAGCAGGCCCAAGCCAGGAAAGATAGATTGTCGCAGTAATTGCCATAAGTGTTTGGTTGGTACAGACATTGGAGGTAGCACGTTCTCTACGGATATCCTGCTCTCTGGTACGAAGGGTCATTGTGTAAGCTCGCCTATTGCGATTATCTGTACTCTCCCCTATGACCCTTCCGGGTATTATGCGCATATACTCTTCCCTGCAAGATAAAATGCCAAGATAAGGGCCGCCAAAGGATAGTCCGATTCCCAGTGGCTGGCCTTCTGCAATTGCAATATCGGCACCATAATATCCGGGTGTAGGCAACATTCCCATTGATATTGGGTTGAATGCCACTATGAGCAAGGATCCAAGACCGTCTGCCAATTCCCTGGCCTGCTCTATGTTTTCCAGCGCACCCAAGTAGTTTGGGTAAGCTATGACAATAGCTGCAGGTGGTGAAAGCTCTGGCGAGACATGTGAGATACCCCAATCTGTAGATGCATCTCGCAACTTGATGGGATGAACTTTTATATTTCTGCCATCTACCAAGGTATCCAGTACAGAGCGCCATCTTGGGTTTACCCCACAAGATATCCAGATGTCATGACGATCGGTGTACGATACAGCCATGTTTACTGCTTCGTAGAGAGCAGATGCACCGTCATAAAGTGAAGCATTTGCAACAGGGAGTCCTGAAATTCTCGACATCATAGTTTGATATTCAAATAATGCCTGTAGAACTCCCTGCGACACTTCAGCCTGGTACGGGGTGTAAGAGGTGACAAACTCTGACTTTGATGCCAAGCTGGATACGACCGGCGGTACGTAGTGGTCGTATGCGCCTCCTCCGGCAAAACATACCAAGGAGTTTAACGGATAGGGATTTCGGAGTCGTCGCTCTCCGAGCATTGCATTGACATACCTACTAGCACCTGCATACCCACCAATATTGCTGTCAGCCAGTTCACGTATAGACCTCACTACATCTGCCTCACTGATACCCGGGGGTAGGCCAAGCCCTTCTTCCAAAAGTACCTCTACAGGAATCGTCGTATGCAAGTCATCCAGCGACTTGTTCCCGATGTCAGTCAACATCATATTTATTTCATCTTCAGTATGAGGAATGTAGGTAGTCATAGTTCGTTGTTCTTGTTCGTTGTTCCGTTTGCTCTCGTCGTTCTATTCATAATAAAAGTCTATGTCTTATGCTTCCTGTTCAGTCATATTGCCCATCATCCTAGCCTTTGCAACGAAGCGTGTTTTGAAGGTATAAAAATATGAAATATGCAAGAGTTGCAATATGTTTGATGGCCAGGATAACTCATAGTGATAGACGTTGCGGCGGTGTAAATAAGGTGCCATAAGTAGTAGATTATCGAGTTCTACTTCGAGGTACAAATGGCAATTTGCTTAGCCGAACGGGTACTGTTCTATCGTCATGCACTGCGTCGATAATCATATCCGGATATGCTTCCACGTCAGTGGATATTAGCGCCATAGCTATTCCTCTGCCTACTGTCGGGCCATATCCCCCACTGGTAATCCTTCCAATTGGATCATGGTCACCACTCTGTTGTGTATGCTCTCCATGCCTCTCATGCCCTCCACGTTCTCCATGCTCCTCGTCGGATGGAATATATAGATAGGAGTTATCCCGCAGTGGTCTACGATTCTCGCCGATCAACCCCCAAAGTATACGCCCAGGGCCGGATTCCCTCTCCTTCTCCAATGCTACCTTGCCCCTGAATGACTTTTTCTGCCAGCCGACCACCCAATCGAGTCCTGCCTGCAACGGAGATATACCTGGACCTAATTCATGACCAAATAACGGTAACCCAGCTTCCAGGCGTAAGGTATCTCTGGCACCCAGTCCAGCAGGAGTGGCACCAGCGTCCAAAATGCGGCTGAACAGTGAATCGGCATGTGCGGCCGGTACCTCAATCTCTATGCCGTCTTCTCCGGTATATCCTGTTCCCGCTGCAGTACAGGAAGCTCCATCGATAGTTATTACACGTACTTGATTGCTCTTTATGGTCGACAGTTCCGGGTATATCATGGATAGTACCTTACGTGTATTAGGACCTTGAACGGCTAGTAGCGCTCTTGATGAAGTGATATCTTCAGCATGCAGAGTATCTGCTACCAACTGAGTATTTGCTGCGTTGGCCAGCACCATGAACCTGTCGGGCTCAAGCCACCATATTATCAAATCGTCCTGGACAGATCCATCAGAGGGAGTCACCAGATGCGTATACTGAGCCCGTCCCGGAGATATCTTTCCTAAATCATTCGTCAGCTCTTTCTGTAACATATCGAATGCACCACCACCCTCTACAAGGAGTGAACCGAGATGGCTAGTGTCAAAAATTGCACAGGCATTTCTACAAGACATGTGCTCATCTATAGTGCCGCCGGGATAGCGCAAAGGCATCTCCCATCCACCAAATACAGTAAATTTGGCACCGATAGACCTATGAAGATCGTAAAGGATTGGACGACGCGGCTGATCGGTAAGTTTAGACAATATGGTTCACGTGCGGTAATTCAATGTGGTGTAGCTCATACAATGTGGTGTGCGTGGAATAGTTTGTACATAGTTTTCCGTGACCCTGTCTTATACAAGATGATTTTATATGGCGTGGTCCAAAGGGGTTTTTGAAGTGCTCTCGCCGGATCCAGACCTACCAGATAGTGTCGTGATATCTGTATCCAGTTCGCTTACTATATCCTGAAGTGCAACCATACTAAAAACGCCCTGACCGTTGCGGAGGAGGTCAATCACTTCATCGTTGGAATGAGCGAGAATGGAGCGACCACCGGCAAATACCAACGTAGAAGAGCCAAGTTCACCTCCTACCTCATCACGCAAGCAGTCAACAGCCTTACGGGCGCTTCTGAGCGACACCCCTGAATCAAGTAGGCGCTTTAGAACTTTCAATTCCAGTACATCATTGTATGAATAGATTCTTTGTGTACCGCTTCCCGATGCCTGCACCACTGAGGGAGTCAATAGGCCAGTTCTGGCCCAATAATCAAGCTGACGGTAGGATATGCCGATGAGTTTACAGACCTGGGGACCTCTAAAACCTTCCAACGTCACACCAGAGTCGTCACTGATATATTGGTTATCCTGAGCATTATCGTCAGTAGCAGTATCGTCCGTAATGCTGCCAGTACTGTCAATATCTGTACCATCCAAAGTACCGTCCAGCTGGATGACATCATCTATAATCGCATTTCCCGGCATTGCGGTCTTGCTCTTCTTCATAGCCGTAACCTCCCTCTTGGTAGTTTAATTTTTTACATTACTGTACATATCTTTGTGACTATACATCTACTAATGGTTGAAAGTCACATAATAGTAATTTGCGCACTGAACAGGCATTTAACAAATATGCATATATTCATTTATGCATATTTGCCATATCATGAGAAATATTAGCAGCAATATACTACATTATTATGCATATATGCTATTTTTATAACGTAACGCTAATACACAATTTTATGACAATAAAAGCAGATATTAAAACCCTAAACCTGCACTTGAGGGTTATGGTTGAAGCATATTACCTGTTCAGAGCGTGGCGTATACAACAAGTGACTTTTATATGGTTGATTGGTAGCTCTCGCCGGAAGTTCCCGGTTGGGTTGCCGGGGGGGTTGCCCGGGGGGCATGGAACAAGTTACCTTTGTCTGGTTGATTGGTGTTTTTGTTGGATTGCGCACATAATCGACAATGCGAGAACCTCTTACCTGCACCATCACGGCGGATGTAACCGCTTTCCCCGAGCTGTGGGCAGTTCAATACCAATTACCTAGGTATTGATTTGCGAACTACCTTATACTCACTTCACCAGGCTTTACTGGAGCAGGCAAGAAGCTCTGTCTGCCAACCAAAAAAGCATCGACAGATTCAGCTGCCGACCTGCCCTCTGCTATTGCCCACACAATCAGCGACTGACCCCTGGCTGCATCTCCACATGAAAACACCCCTTCAGTGGTAGTCATCCAATTGCTGTCTACAATAATGTTGCCTCTGGCATTAAACTCTACTTTCAATTCAGCGGCTACACCAGATTGCTCGGGGCCAACAAACCCGAGCGCCAATAACGCCAGGTTGCACTTGAGGGTTTGCCCAGTCTCATCAATACTATTAAATACTGGACGTCCATCTTGGTATTCCATTGACACTTCCTCCACGATCATCCCATTCAAATGACCATTTTCGTCACCTATGAACTCTTTAGTATTCAAGGAATAATAACGCTCCCCTCCCTCTTCGTGGGCCGACGTAGTACGAAAGATCATCGGATAGGTAGGCCACGGTTGATCCATTGGTCTGGACAACGGTGGCTTTGGCAGAATTTCCAGCTGAAGAACCGACTTGGCACCCTGACGGTGGACTGTGCCCAGGCAATCGGCACCTGTATCACCTCCACCGAGTATCACGACATCTCGGTCTTCCGCTGATATGAATGTTTCACATTGCACGCCTTCACGCAGCAAGTTTGATGGCCTCAGATACTCGAGTGCATAGTGAATACCATCAAGACCGCGCCCTGGAATATCAAGATTTCTGGAGAGGCCGGTTCCTATCGCCAACACAAGGGCATTATGACTATCGAGCAACTCTTTTGCTGAGACACGATTCTTCCTTGTAGCATCCCAACCATAGTAAGTCTTATCGGGTGTATCTGCATCCACTCCTACATAGGTGTCGCATACAAACTCGATGCCTTCCGCTCGAAGCTGTTCCAGACGCCTGTCCAAAAAGCGCTTTTCCATCTTGAATTCCGGTATACCGTAACGCAATAGCCCCCCCGGTCTGCCATCCCTCTCGTATACGGTTACTCTATGCCCTGCTCGTCTCAGTTGCTGTGCGCATGCCAGCCCAGATGGGCCGGATCCTACGATAGCCACAGATTTACCCGATTCGACTTCAGGCGGTATGGGAACTATCCAACCATTTGACCATGCGGTCTCCACTATCTCGTATTCCATGCGTTCAATTGTTACTGGATCATCAGCTATACCAAGTACACAGGCTGCCTCACAGGGCGCAGGACACAGCCTACCGGTGAATTCCGGAAAGTTGTTTGTAGCATGAAGGCGCTCCGACGCTTCTCGCCAATGTCCCCTGTAGACAAGGTCATTCCATTCCGGAATCAGGTTTCCCAAAGGACATCCAAGGTGGCAGAATGGAATACCACAGTCCATGCATCTGGCCGCTTGTGCCCTGGCCATATCCTCAGGAAAGGGCTCGTATACTTCATTCCAATCGTGCGTTCTCTTTTCGACTGGCCTTCTGGCAGGCAACTGCCTTGCATATTCGAGAAATCCTGTTATCTTGCCCATTGTTTACCTAACAACCTTCATCATCGCGTAGCCTCCATAACTGCATCGTCTACCGATCTCCCTTCAGCTTCAGCCAATTTCGTAATCTGTATAATTTTTGCATAATCTCGTGGCATGACCTTCAAGAACAGACTCGAGACTCTATTGAAGTCGTGTAATATGGTTGTGGCAACTGTCGATCCAGTCTCACTACGATATCTGGTCAACAGGTCTCTCAATAATTCGATGTCCTCCTCATCAAGCGCAATCACGTCTACCATCTCTGTATTGATATGCTTGGCAATATATAGTTGAGCGACTTGATATTGAGTTATATCGTACTCAACAATACCCTCTCCGCCACCAGATCCATGAACCTCCTGGACCATATTGGCTGTATTGGCTATATTACTCTTATCACTCTGAGTTACCGTACTACCTGGATTTTCCCAAGGAGTTTTTTCAAGATCTCCAATATAGAGATAGGCAACTCCACCAGACATGCCGGCAGCAAAGTTTCTACCTACTGGTCCTAATACAACAGCTATACCACCAGTCATGTACTCACATCCGTGGTCGCCTATTCCCTCCGCAACCGCAATAGCACCGGAATTCCTTACGCAGAATCTTTCACCGGCTTGCCCTCTCAGGAATAATTCGCCACTGGTGGCTCCATAGAGTATTACATTACCCGCGATAATCTGTTCCTCAGCAGCGAACAGTGATTCTGGTGGAGGCACTACAATGATTCTGCCACCTGACAGCCCCTTGCCCAGGTAATCATTGGCATCACCGACCAGCTGGAGGGTCACTCCCTTCGTCAGGAATGCTCCAAAACTCTGTCCAGCGGAACCGTTTAATTTTATAGCAATAAAGTCATTGGGTAGATTACCTGCACTCCCCGTACCCCCTGCACCACTGCTACTACCGCTACCGCCGTCACTACCACCACCAGCAGCATCCATACCACCAGCACCCCCATCACTGTCACTACCACCACCGTCACTACCACCGGAACCTCCTGCACCGAAGCGTGAAACGATGGTATGACTTAGCAGTGTCCCTACAGTTCTGTGGACGTTTCTTATGGGAAGTTCGACTGCCACCGGATGGCCCTGCTCAATCCCTGCTATGCACTCATCAATAAACTCCCAGTCCAACTGCGAGTCGATTCCATGGTTCTGAGCGGCGCACTGAAAACGTTCAGTCCCGTAATTATTTGCAGGCAAGGTAAGTATGGGAGAAAGATCCAGGCCGCGTGCCTTCCAGTGCTCTACGGCAGGTTCCACATCAAGCAGATCCACCCGGCCTATAGCATCCTCCAACGATCTCAATCCCAGCTCAGCGAGGTACTCTCGTACCTCTTCGGCGATCATCTCAAAGAATGCCTCTACGTAATCCGGCTTTCCTGTAAAACGATTACGCAGTACGGGATTCTGGGTGGCGATGCCTACCGGACAGGTGTCAAGATGGCATACTCTCATCATGACGCAGCCGAGTGCAACCAGAGCCATAGTGGCAAAACCAAACTCCTCAGCCCCAAGTAACGCTCCGATCACCACGTCACGGCCGGTCTTTAATTGGCCGTCCACCTGAACGACTATACGATCACGTAGGCCGTTTGCTACCAGTACCTGGTTTGTCTCGGCCAACCCCATCTCCCAGGGAACGCCTGCATGCTTGATAGAGGTAAGCGGCGCGGCACCGGTGCCACCGTCATGTCCAGATATGAGTACTACATCTGATTTCGCTTTGGCAACCCCTGCCGCTACAGTACCTACACCTACCTCAGCAACCAGCTTTACATGTACGCGAGCATTGGGGTTAGAGCACTTTAGGTCGTGTATGAGCTGAGCAATATCCTCTATTGAGTAAATATCATGGTGCGGTGGGGGCGAGATAAGTCCTACTCCCGGTGTAGAATATCTGGTACGCGCTATCCAGGGGTACACCTTATGCGGCGGCAACTGACCACCCTCTCCTGGTTTGGCTCCCTGGGAGATCTTGATCTGTATGTCGTCTGAATTGACCAGGTATTCTATAGTTACACCAAAACGTCCCGAGGCAACCTGCTTAATGGCACTACGCCGAGAATCCCCATTCGGATCTACTGTAAATCTATCGGGGTCCTCTCCTCCTTCACCGGTATTCGACCTTCCACCCAGCCTGTTCATTGCAATGGCGAGTGTCTCATGGGCTTCTTTCGATATCGATCCATACGACATGGCACCGGTTGAAAAACGCTTAACAATGCTGGATACCGATTCCACCTCGCTCAGGGAAATGGGCGAATTCACCCCTTTCTTGAAGTGCATCATACCCCTCAATGTACAAAGTTGCTCAGATTGCTCATCGACGAGATCGGTATATTCCTTGAACAATGAATAATCGCGGTTCCTTACGGCCTGCTGTACCTTGAATACTACCTTTGGGGCCAGCAGGTGTGCCTCTCCTTCGCGACGCCACTGATACTCTCCTCCGGTCTCTAGTTCGCGATGAGCCCGTACCGACTGCAACCGGCTGAATGCTCTGCGATGGCGCTTCAATACCTCCTCTGTGACAACTTTGAGCCCTACGCCGCCTATCCTACTAGTAGTACCACTAAAGTATTCATCCACGAAATCCCTGTCCAGACCGATGGCTTCAAATACATGCGAACCGATATAGGATGCCACTGTGGATATACCCATCTTAGACATTACCTTTACTATCCCCTTTGTGCAGGCTTTGATGTAGTGCCGACGAGCCTCAAGTGCAGAAATGTCCTCCAACAAACCGCTGGCAACCATATCATCTACTGTTTCAAAGGCAAGGTAGGGGTTGATAGCTGATGCTCCATAGGCCACCAATAGAGCCATATGGTGAACCTCTCTGGCCTCACCACTCTCAGCGATTAACCCAACCTTTGTCCTGGTGCGCTCTCTCACCAGGTGCTCATGGATGGCAGAGACAAGCAACAACATCGGGATAGGAGCTAGTTCAGCGCTGGCGTTGCGGTCTGAGAGTATGATTATGTTGGCTCCATTCGCAATAGCATCACTTACCTTTGAACGCACTGATTCGATAGCATCTCTTAGGGCATTTGCACCTCCCGAGGAATCGAACAACCCGTCAACGGTAAATGCTTTGAATCCAGGTGTCTCTCCATGCTCGTTTACGTACATTAACTTGGCAAGCTCTTCGTTGTCTATGATTGGATATTCAAGAATAATCTGCTTACATGAGACTGGTTGAGGATCGAGCAAATTTCCCTCGGACCCTATCTGAGTCCTTGTGGATGTGACAAGTTCTTCCCTTATTGCGTCGAGTGGCGGGTTGGTGACTTGAGCAAATAGCTGGGTAAAGTAGTCATACAGGAGCCTGGGGCGCGTTGATAATACTGCAATAGCCGCGTCGTTGCCCATGGATCCTACTGCTTCTTGGCCTCCCATGGCCATAGGGCCGATAATTACCTTTAGATCCTCATTGGTATATCCGAAAAGGCGCTGATGTGTGACCACCGAAGAGTGCTGAGGAGTCAGCATCTTTCGGTATGGCATATCGCTTAGATGTACCTGCTGTTCCTGTAACCATTGACCGTAAGGATGCTCTGATGCTAGTGCGCTCTTGATCTCTG
Organism: Actinomycetota bacterium; assembly: GCA_023379725.1. Taxonomy (GTDB): domain Bacteria; phylum Actinomycetota; class Acidimicrobiia; order Acidimicrobiales; family JAMCPL01; genus JAMCPL01. The sequence goes on along the minus strand of JAMCPC010000121.1, from coordinate 4,446 downwards.
TATCCTCTATTATACGTCCCTGTGATGTATCTATAAGGAACATCTTCCCCGGCTGTAGCCGCCCCTTTCTGACTATGTCTACTGGATTTATATCCAGTAGTCCAGTCTCAGAGCCAAGTACCAGTTTTCCGCCCTTCGTGAGAAGCCAACGCGATGGTCTAAAACCGTTTCTGTCCAGTACTCCTCCGGCAATGATGCCATCAGTGAAGATCATGGCTGCTGGCCCGTCCCATGGTTCCATTATGGATGCATGGTACATATAGAAATCCCTCATACGTGGATCCATATCTGTGTTTTTCTCCCACGCCTCAGGGATCATCATAAGTATTGCATGAGGCAACGACCTACCGCCAAGGTGCAGCAGCTCTATTACCTCATCAAAAGAGGCTGAATCGGATGCACCGGGGGTACATATAGGAAAGAGCCTGGACAGATCTCCCTGGATTATGTCTGAGTCGAGTAGTGCTTCTCTGGCACGCATCCAATTACGATTGCTGATCAGAGTGTTTATCTCGCCGTTGTGGGCAATATATCTGTAGGGATGCGCAAGTGGCCATGATGGAAAGGTATTGGTGGAGAACCTGGAATGGACCATCGCAATAGCTGACTTAAGGGATGGTTCCGATAGGTCAGGATAGAACGACGAGAGCTGATGGGAGGTCAGCATACCCTTGTACACTATTGTCCTGCTTGACAATGAAGCTACGTAGACACTATCCAACTCATGCTCTACCCGTTTTCTTAAGCAAAACGCCATTCTATCGATAGCTAGTGGCCCGTCTCGCAAATCACCATGGGTTCCCGCCGGCCAGATGGCACCCCTGACGGCGTTCTCATCCTCAACGTAGCTACCGGCTACGCCTTCGTCTTCGGCCTTGCCAGATGATGCCCCTGACTTGCCGGATAACGTCACGCTATTTGCAAGACGGGCCACTGGTGGCCCGTCTTGCAAATCACCATGGTCGACTGGCGCAGTTGGAGCCACCGCCACCTGCCAAAATGAGCATATAGCCTCGGCAGCAGTGGTACCAATGGATGTATCATTCACAGGTACTTGGCGCCAACCAAGTACCTTCAGGGATTCTTCTCTAGCCAATTCTTCTATGCGCCTCATCGACTTCTGTACCGAATCGTCATCCCTGGGCATAAACACGATACCACAGGCATATTTACCCTCCCCTATTTCTTCTATACCCAGCTCTGTCTGTGATTTTAGAAAATCGTGAGGCATTTGAAGCAGTATCCCAGCGCCATCGCCAGTCTCCTCTTCAGCTCCAGTCGCACCACGATGTGCCAGATTTTGAAGGGCGATCAACGCATCCTCCACTATGCCATGGCTCTTGTTGCCGTGGATATCAGCTATAAGAGCTATCCCGCATGAATCATGCTCAAAGGCAGGGTTATAAAGGCTGGTAGTGTTTTGTTCAGTGCTCACAGCGAGTACGCGGCGATTACTGCTTTTACAGGCAGGATTCATTTTAACGTTCCAATCGTCATCCAATAATTATTCCTTTACTAACCATATCTTGCTATTCTTACAGGTTCAATGTAAGGGACGACGTTGGCCCATCAGTAGCGATTCTATTGCACCAATTTGCACTACAGAAAATACCACTGCTTATACGAAGGCACAATTCCGTTAGGGAAAATTGGCACCGCTTCAAACAGTACTATAATAGAGACTATTATAGCAGCATACGACAGCAACTACGACATAGTGATAATTGGAGGAGGGATAATAGGGCTTAGTGTTGCCTACTTAATGTCGGATGTCTATGAGAGGGTGGCAATAGTTGATCCATCGCCAGGTAAGGGCACCAGCTGGGTAGCTGCAGGAATGTTGGCTGCGGTAACCGAAGCATACTATGGTGAAGAGCTGGAATTGCATTTAAACATGGCAGCGGCAAACCTATGGAGGTCTTTTGCTGAGACACTAAGCGAGAAAAGTGGTATCGATGTAGGTTACAGGCAGGTGGGTACTCTTGTAGTAGCGGGTGGAAATGACGATAGGTCATACATAAGAGAACTCTACGATTATCAGACAAGCCTCAAGTTGAATGTCGAATGGCTGAGTGCATCGGAGGTAAGAGAGCTGGTTCCACAACTTGCACCATCTGTACGAGGAGCGATGCTTGCAGCAGACGACTACCAGGTGGATCCACGGCTGGTGGTAAAGGCATTGACACAGATAGTAACCGCTAAAGGCTATTCATTCCTGCCCACCAGGGCAACATCCGTCATCTCCGACTCCAAAGATACTTCCAGAGACAGTACTGGAAATAGTTTCCATATAACACTTGAGTCTGGCAACGATCTACATGCCAATAAAATCATCGTATGCACCGGGCCGTGGACATCCCAATTAAATGGCTTACCGCGATTCATATCTTCAGCTGTGAGGCCGGTCAAGGGTGAGATAATCAGGCTGGCAACGCTTGACCCCTCGTTGCTGCCCGCACATACTATCAGAGGAATAACGAATGGCCATTCCATATATATGGTACCCAGAGCTGACGGAACACTGGTCATCGGGGCAACCATGGAGGAAAAAGGCTTTGATACGGCAGTTCGATCTGGTGCTGTCTTTGATTTGTTGCGTGATGCCAGAGCATTATTGCCTATTACAGCAGAGCTTTCGTTTCAAGAGACCATTGCTGGACTGAGACCGACCACACCGGATAATGGTCCGATAGTTGGCAGTATAGATGAGAGTGGTGGACTGGTAGTAGCTGCTGGTCACTACCGAAATGGCGTGTTGCTTGCTCCAATTACAGCAGTGGCAGTAAACGCACTTATACAGTCTGATGAAAAAGGAGTGCCACGAGAGATCGTACCGTTTAGCCCCTCACGTCTTGAGAAAATCGCATGAAGTTCGGAGTTGTTCTGCATGAAGTCTGAAAGTCTTTTGATGGATATCACTGTAAATGGCGAGCATTACAGTATAGACACCGGCACTACGATAGCCAGCCTGGTCGAGCGATACGCTCGTACGGCTCGGGGAATAGCTGTAGCGATAGACGGTACTATAGTGCCCAAAAGTATGTGGACTGATACCGTGCTCAGGGAAGGTTACCAAGTCGAGATCATCACGGCGGTGGCAGGCGGATAATGGAAGAGAATGTCGATATTGCGGGTCTGAAAATAACTCACCGACTGCTGCTCGGCACAGGCGGAGTGCAGAGCCATGAAGTGCTGGAAAGAGTCATACAGGCATCAGAGGCTTCAGTGGCGACAGTTGCAATGCGACGTGTATCGGTTGCATCAGGAAGATCGATATTGGATGTACTCGAAGAGCATAACGTCACTGTCCTTCCAAACACTGCAGGTTGCTACAATGCTCACGAAGCAGTGTTTACAGCTGAAATGGCCAGGGATGCACTCGAAACAGATTACGTGAAGTTGGAGGTAATAGGAGATGAAGATACCCTATTACCGGATGTAAACGAACTGTTGAGAGCGGCAGAAATCCTATACGACAAGGGTTTCAAGGTGTTTCCATATACTACCGACGACCCCATAGTTGCCAAACGTCTTGAACAGGTAGGTTGCGTCGCCGTTATGCCGCTGGGAGCTCCGATAGGCAGTGGCCTTGGAATCCGCAATCCGCACAATATTGCTTTGATAGTCGACACCGTGAATGTGCCGGTAATACTTGATGCCGGTATTGGTACTGCATCAGAGGCTGCACAGGCAATGGAATTGGGTTGCTCTGGAGTGCTAGTGGCCTCTGCAATTACAAGGGCACAGAACCCTCCAATGATGGCATCTGCAATGAAAAATGCTATTATAGCTGGACACGATGCGTATCTGGCTGGAAGGATACCAAGACGATTCAGGGCACTTGCATCCTCATCTATGGAAGGTATGGCCGACCTGACGGACGGTCTTGCAAATGGCCGTGGGTTTTCCTCAGCCGAATGACACCTAGTGGCTCGTCCCGTAAATAGCCATGGGTTCTCATCAGTCGAATGACGCCCCTGGTGGTGTCCTTGTAATCTCCGGATCAGATTCCAGTGGAGGGGCAGGGATGCAGGCCGATATACGCACCCTGGAATCAATTGGAGTACGCGGTGTATATGCAGTCACTGCAGTAACCGCACAAGATTCTACCACAGTAGCAGGAATAATGCCTGTGCCGAAAGATCTTCTAGGTCTACAGATAGACCTTGCGGTGGCAGGATCACCGGTTAGAGCCACCAAGGTGGGTATGCTTGCCACAGCAGAGAACGTTGCAACTATTGCGTCTCGGATAAAAGCCGGAGAATTGCCAAATGTAGTAGTTGATCCCGTGCTTGCGGCATCGTCGGGAAATCTGCTGGTAAGCGAGGAAGGTATAGAGGCGTATCGAGAGCTACTGGTGCCATATACATATATCCTGACGCCAAACATCCCTGAGGCAGAGTTGTTGACAGGCATGACCATCTCAAGTGTAGATGGTATGGTAAG
>JAMCPC010000120.1 GCA_023379725.1 Actinomycetota bacterium | reverse complement strand
CAGGCTCCGATTCAGAGCCTATTATTTAGGTTTCGTTGTGTCCAGTATGCCTAACTCACACCTAACCAAATTAGGAAGTACTTGGTTTAGAGCGGATCTACAACTGCATATTCATAAAAAGTACCTCGTGATACATGCTCCGCGTCACAACACTCCAAATAGCAAACCACTGGAAATGCCTACAACAGGAGATGCCTACAACAGGGAATAATTATATGCTATACTACTTTCTTTGAAAGATGTAGGGTAATATACCTTACATTCATTTCACAAAAAGATCGGCCACTTTGTGTCACGGAGGTGGTCGGATGCGGGTTACCTATTTTGGTGTCTCTGCAGGATAAGTTACGTGCCTGATGAAAGGAGTCCGGAACATGGTAACCGGTATAGTTAAGTGGTTCAATGCAGAGAAGGGGTTTGGGTTCATTACCCCTGATGACGGTGGAAGGGATGTATTCGTACATTATTCGGCCATCCAGGGTGCTGGTCGACGTTCGCTGGATGAAGGCCAGAAAGTATCTTTTGTTACAAAAGAAGGTCCAAAGGGGCCTCAAGCTGAGGATGTAACCCCACTGTAGAAAAGTAGCATACAAATGGTCGAGCTTGGGTAGATGCCATTCATACAGATACTTATAGGAAAGGTACGCAAACACCAGGCACTTACCCTTCTAATACTGGCGGCCTTTTTTACGTTTCTGGGCGCCATACTATTCTCGATTACCCAGCACGTCTCTTTGGGAACGGGACTGTACTGGGCAATCACCACAGCTACCACCGTTGGATATGGCGATGTCACACCTCACAACACCGCCGGACGTATTATTGCTGTTGGAGTAATGCTAACTGCCATACCGCTGTTTGGTGCAATTTTTGCACTACTCGCGGCACTGGCAACCGCTGCCCGTTTAAGGAGGTTGATAGGCTTGGATATTAAATTACCCCCCAAGGGATACGTAATTATATATGGCAATGGGAGGTTAATCGATCGTGTCGTAGAAGAGCTGCACGCGTCAGGAAAGAACTGCGTCGTAGTAGCAGATATTAGCGATGACGAACTTGGGCCATTAGAAGGTCGGGTACACCTGATAAGAGGAAACCCTACCGTCGAAGGGGTAGTACGTAAAAGCCACCCAGAACATGCTTCACAGGTACTTATTACTGGCCAATCAGATGCTGATGTATTGGTAACTGCAGTTCTGGTAAGACACATCTCATCTTCCACTCCAATAATTGCTGTAACCGACTCGGCGAAGATCGCAGGTGCGCTGGCTGATCTGGGCATCAAAATAACAGTATCGTCAGACGAGCTTATGGGACATACATTAGCAAAGAGCCTGGAAGCTCCTCACGCCGCAGAGGTACTGCTACGCCTAGTAGATTCAAACGGGTATAGAATGAAAGAGCTGCCCGTCAATCCTGACGATCTGGGAAAGCAACTATCGGCAGTCAGAAAGACACACAGCGGACTCGTACTCGGCCTGGTAACGAATCAGCACAATATATATCTGGGAGTAGGCAATGATCCGGTCATATCCGATGGTGACCACCTAATAGTAGTAGTGTCAAGCTGAGAACAACCGTTGAAAGTCAAGAGAGCGGCCATGCTCCCGACAACTTTTCCCATGAGACTTCGAGGGATTCAGGAATCACCCTGGTATTTGCTATTGCAGTCATGAAATTCGTATCACCCGCCCAACGTGGCACGACATGGAAATGAAGGTGCTCCGGTATACCGGCACCTGCAAATCTACCCAAATTGGCTCCAAAATTGACAGCCTCCGGATGGTATGCCCTATCGATAGCAGTCATTGCATCCACAAACGCTTTGAAGAGCTGTACAGGTTCGTCACCTTTCAGCGTAGTTAGGTCATCTGTGTGTCTATTGGGCAACACAAGCAAGTGCCCACTTGAGTATGGATAGGCGTTCAAAGCCACTGTCACCAGCTCTGAATGCCATACGACTCCATTCTGGACAGACGGGGTATCCACAGCAGCAAGAGCACACATTACACACCGACGATGCTCTCCCACTCTCTCTTTACCTGATACTACAATATCATCTGCACCACTAACATCATTGGCATACTGATCACTGGCCACACCTGAAACATAATCAGATCGCCAACCTGCCCACAGTACGTCCAAATCATTCATGGTTGTCCCTACTCCGGCCTATCCTGCTCCGAACCACCTCGTTCGGAGGCTACCGATACCGCCTCTGCCACAAAATCCTCCAAGGGGACTCCCCTCTGAGGTTGCGACGATCCCCTCCTGTTTACTCCTACAGTACGAGAGTCGACATCTTCACCGCCAACCACCAGTATATAAGGCACCTTCTCCAGCTTACCCTTCCTTATCCTGGCGCCCAAAGGTTCATCTGCCAGATAGATATCCGATCTCAATCCGGCCTCCTTAAGCCGTAAGAGTACTTCCTCACTATAATCGTGATGGCTCTCTGACACTGGAACTACCAAGACCTGGACAGGAGAGAGCCAGAGAGGGAATGCGCCCGCATAGTGCTCAATGAGCAAAGCCATAAAACGCTCTACCGAGCCAAAGAGCGCCCTATGTACCATATATGGCCTGTGTTTTTCGTTGTCATCTCCCACATAAGATAGGCCAAATCGAGCAGGCATCTGTAGATCCACCTGTAACGTAGAGACCTGCCAACGCCTCCCAATTGCATCGGTTAAATGTATATCTATCTTGGGGGCATAAAATGCACCCTCTCCTTCCGCTACTCTGTAGGGTATCTCTGCTGCAGACAAAGCCGATGCCAGTGCATCGGTAGCAAGATCCCAATCAGATATATCACCTACAAACTTTTCAGGACGCGTAGATAGCTCTGCTTCAAAATCATCAAACCCAAACGTCGTCAATACCTCCAAGACGAAACCAACCAGAGATTCCAATTCACCAGGCAATTGATCTGGGGTACAAAAAATATGAGCATCATCCTGAGTAAGCCCTCTCACCCTTGCCAGACCATGTAACACACCGGAACGCTCGAAACGATAGACGGTGCCCAGCTCGAACAGTCGCATAGGAAGTTCCCTGTACGACCTTGATCTGCTGGAGTACACGAGTATATGCATAGGGCAGTTCATCGGTTTCATCCTGTATTCAGCACCCTCCATCTCCATAGGAGGATACATACTATCGCTGTACCACTCCAGATGGCCCGACTTGGCATATAAAGTAGACTTGGTAACATGTGGCGTCCAAACCGGGAGATAGCCAGAGCTCAAGTGCACTTGGCGGGAGAAGTCCTCCAGTATCGTACGAATCAATGCTCCTTTTGGATGAAATACTGGAAGGCCACCCCCTATCTCACTTGGAAAATGGAACAGATCCAATTCGGTACCCAGTCTACGATGATCGCGCTTCTCAGCCTCCTCGAGCCTCTTCAGGTAATCATCAAGGGCATCAGGAGACTCAAATGCCGTACCGTAAATACGCTGCAGTTGCTGACGATTCTCATCACCACGCCAGTACGAACCTGCTACCCTGAGAAGTTTGAAGTTCCCCAAGTATCCCGTGGAGGGGACATGAGGTCCGCGACATAGATCGATAAAATCAGAATGAACACCCATATTGCGATATACACTTACAACTGGATTCCGACCGTTCACAACAGCAGATTCATCACCTGTAGCCACAACAGACTCATTTTCTCCAACCGCCTGAATGATCTCCAATTTATACTGTTGATCACTAAATAATCCGGCACCCTCGGCCAGATCATATTCTTCCCTGGCAAATGACTGATCTTCCTTGATGATCTCACGCATACGCTTTTCAATCCTGCCCAGATCAGCATCGGTAAAGTGAGCTCCTCCGGGAAGCTCAAAGTCATAGTAAAAACCATCTTCTGTTGCCGGTCCTATGGCATATTTGGCTCCTGGCCAGATATCCCTTACAGCTTGAGCCATCACATGGGCTGTAGAGTGACGCAGTATCGATCTTCCCTCTACAGAAGAGCCGTTCACAAACTTTATGGTTGCATCATGAGTAATAGCAGTCGCAAGATCACTTAACTCTCCATCAATCTCCATTGCCAATACAACATCACTCGTATCGCCTTGCTTGTCGACCTTGCTTGAATATTCTATTTCAGAGTCATTTTCCAGCAACTCTCTGCCTGTCACCCCATTGGGTAAGCTGTAGTTGCCTATCCCCAATATATTGAGGCTTATAAATTGGGGACTATCTTGTTTGTCTATATCGGTTACCATACTTGAACAATCCTATGCTATTTTTTGAGCTTCCGCAGACAGCAGAAGCCTGCCTTGGAGAAGGGAGAAATCTAATATCTGACCCCAAGAAGTCTTTGAGCCGGAACGGAAACTCCACCAAGCCTTGATTCTTTATCCAATACTTCCAGGGCAGATGGAACATCCAGATCGTCGTCAAGACAATCACGTACACCTTCGATACCATAATCTCCCTCGCCAGCCCTCTTCCAGCGTTCCAGCCTCTCTGCAGCATCTCCAAGCATATTATCGCTCCAATCCCAATCAGATCTGTAGTGATTTGATATTACAGCCAAGCGAATAACCATGGGATCCCATTTTTCCAGCAAGTCATGCACAAATACAAGATTGCCCAATGACTTGGACATCTTTACTCCATCAAGTCCGACCATACCGACATGCATCCAATATTTGCAAAATGGCTCTCCCGTAGCTGCTTCAGCCTGAGCTGTCTCGCACTCATGGTGAGGAAAGATCAAGTCACTACCTCCTCCATGCAAATCAACAGTGCCCAGTTCTCTTACTGCCAAAGCAGAACACTCTATATGCCACCCCGGACGACCAGGTCCCCACCTGGAATCCCAGGATGGCTCACCAGGTAGCGATGGCTGCCAGAGGACGAAATCCAATGGGTCTCTCTTTGCTGGGTCATCTACTCGCCCACCACGCTCTGCCGCAAGCTCAATCATGGTTTCACGGCTGAGATGCGATATCGAGCCAAACGATGGAAACGAGGAAACGCTAAAGTATACCGCACCTCCAGACTCGTATGCGTACCCATTGTCCAATACCTTTTCGATTAACGTCAATATCATGGGTATGGCTGAGGTGGCTCTCGGTTCGGAGTCAGGCGACAGCAGGCCTAACGCAGACATGTCCCTGTCAAACCTAGCCATCTCCTCTGCCGCCAGATCCAGATAATTCACACCAAGTTCTTTGGAGCGTCGCAAAATATCATCATCTACATCTGTTACATTACGCACACAACGAGTCACTATACCCATGTCATTGAGCCGACGTTGTAATACATCAAAGGTAAGGTATACAGATGCGTGCCCCATATGCGCAGCATCATAAGGCGTAATTCCACAACAATATATCCGCACAGGAGATGGAGCCTCCATGGTTACGATCTGTTGCTTGGCTGTATCAAATATCTTCATCTAAGCATGTCCCAAGTAATAGGGTAA
>JAMCPC010000119.1 GCA_023379725.1 Actinomycetota bacterium | reverse complement strand
GAGGTACGCTCTGTGTATAGATGGTGGCATCGTGTGCCCACTCCGCCTTTGCTGCCGCACTGGTCATAATACCCCTCGTAATTGAATTGCCGAAATTCAGTGTAAGCCATTCCGGATAGTAGTCCTGCGCAACCGCCGCAGCAGTAAGAGCACTCGGTGTGATAGGATCACAGGCACATATTACCGTAGTGACTCCTTTTGCCTTAAAGTCAGACATGATAGCAGGTGCCTGCCCCCCCAAAGAACCTATGTCAAAGGAGTAGTCAAAGGTAGCTGCAGCAGGGTGCCCAGCAGCCTTCAGCATAGCTATTGCCTGCTTTGCGCAGGGAAGTATAGTGACTGCATCAGGATATATAACGCCAAATCGCCGTGTCCTGGAACGCAAACTACGAGATCCTGCGTAGATAGCCGGCATACCGGCCATAGTACTGTTGATCGCATCAATAGCTCCTGTGACGAACTTCGTGCAACTTGCCAGGGTGGAGTATTCGTAGGGTGCATTGGCTGCAAACCAGGAATGAGGCTGGTACTCTCCCCCTATAGCGATTACGTGATGGCGAGCAAGAGAGGTGTCATACGGAGGGGTGGAATAGAGTACTGATGTGTCGGCAAATGCATTCTGCGACGCTGCAGCCTGGGCATCCACCTCTGCATTGCTTTGATCCTGACCCAGCAATTCTGATATGAAGCATCCCGTACCATTGAGGAACTTCACCACCACCTTACGGCCATATAGCTCAAAGGTGCGGTTGAACAGAGAGACATACGCCTCGATGGTGTGTCTGAATAAAGCGGGAGTACCCACTATCGGCCCAAACATGGACGAGACAACCGGGCAGAGACCGCCAGACATCGCTATAGTAGCGGTTACAGTAATGGTCTTAGCGGTCACTCCCTGCGAGGTGGCTCCACCATTTTTGCCGTGCCAGGCTGGCATGCAGTAAGGAGCATACTGCGACCAGGGAACCTGCCTCTTCCCGGGGGAACAATGATACCCTCCAACGGTGACACCCAGCTGTCCCTCCCCTGGAGTGACATAAAGCACGAACTTCCCGCCTCCGCCAGGCAGCCCGACATTAGTCTGCTTGATAGAGGGCACGAACAGCATAGCCGGTACCAGTACTGCAAACACCAGTAGCATTAGCTTGTGGCGCCACACTATCGTACCAAGTCTATTCACAGGTAGACCTACACATAAGACACTCTGCCTGCCTGCTCGTACATTGAATACTTGGTTTGAAGTGGGTAAACTAGCAGGAGATAGATCGTGGTCGCTCTGCCTATCTGCTCGTACATTATTTGCTCGTACATTGAATACCAGGTCTGACTAGACATCAACTCTCCCTAAAAAGGCTCTCCCTAAAAATACTACCATTGAACGGATAAAGGCATGACTATAAGCTATTATAACTTTCATATCAAAAATGCTACAGAGACCAGTAACCATCACAATTATCTCCACAACTATTGCCTCATTCTCCCACTGGCCATGCCTTCCGAGGCATTCGCCACAAGCGGAGCAGTTACCACCCCATTAGTCGATATCACTTCCTTTGCTGCAGAAGCAAGCCAAGTCACCTACAAGGTGTCTTTCTCGGTCAGTTCGACGGGAGGGTTGACCGGAGGCCAGGGTACCGTAGATCTCATAGCTCCCAAGGGTACGGTCTGGCCTACTCAGGCAAGCGACTACGAAGTTGAAGACCTTACATCCAGCGAATCAGCTCCATCCAATCATGTAAGCATTGCAGACAACGGTGCAATAGCCGCAATTACGGTACCGGACAGCATATCCAATGGCGATTCCCTTACGGTAAAGGTACTCGGAGCAACCAACCCAGTGACCGCGGATAGCTACACGATAGGCGTGCATACATCTTCATCAGATACTCGACAGACGCAGTCCAGCCCTATACGTCGGTATCGGGTCTTTACGCAGTTCCATCCACGACATCAGCCGATGCACACGGTGTAATGTACGAAGTGCGGTTTACCATCAGCAGCAAAGGAGAACTGATAGGATCGCAGAGCACCATGATAAACCCACCTGCCGGGACTACGGCATTCACCATCTCTACCTCCACCGATCAGGCAATAGCCTCATTTCCTATTATATTCAGTGCACCGACCTCTGTGTAGGGCTTCACTGCCAGTACATCTGCTGCCTCCAGCAGCACCATCTACAATCTCACCTTCAGTACAAGCTCTTCCGGTAAATTGCTGCCAGATACCGGCTCTATTATAATCGCCTCCTCAGTCCCGATTCCCTCACCCCAGTACTGCCCCACCAATACTACCAACGGCATGATTTATACAACTACTGCCCCAATCTTTTGGAGTAGAAACCTCCCTCCGATACGGTCGCTCCCTCTGTGCTGCAACCACCAAACGCTCCATCCGGTGCCCCCAATACACCAGTTCCGATACTATACTATCAATATCAACTCCCTATACGACCACTTCGGTGAATTCTATACTCCATACAGCATGCCACAAAGATAATGATAACCCTACTCTCATACTATGCTCTCAACGACGAGTATGATGGGCACAATGTGCACTAAGCATACGACGAGGACGATCGGCCGGTATTACAAGAAGAGTGACCTGGTAGCCCTGACAGCTCTTATAGCCATACCCCTCCTGGCCATCGGTATACCTGCACTACTCGGACACCCATTGCTGCCTGGAGACGACCTGCGCCAGGGGCTACCCCTACGCGTGCTCGCCGGATATGATGTCGCCCACGGGCACCTGCCCTTGTGGAACCCTTATACCTGGAGTGGCACACCCCTTCTCGGTAGTTTTGTAGCCGGTTCTTTTTACCCAACTACACTGCTATTTGCCATACTTCCACCACTTACCGCATGGACTTTCAATCTGATCTTCACCTACAGTCTCTGCGCATCGGGTACTTACCTGCTTGCCCGCAAACTCAAACTTGCCGTGATCCCCTCCCTGGTATCCTCTGCCGCCTTCTCGTTCCTGGGAGTGATGAGCTTCCAGTCTATACACGTAGAGATCATCGACGGCTACGCCTGGATACCGTGGTTCCTTCTGGGCATTGAGGGTATGCGCTTTGCATGCAAAGAGGGCAACCCCTGGCAAAAGGCGATCGGCTGGACAGCTCTCTCTGCACTGGCGGCTGCTATGGCGGGATTGTCGGGGTCGCCTGACGCATTGAAAGAGCTTGCACTCGCAGGAGGAATAGTTACAATCTGGCATTTTGTGAGGGCCGGTGACCTGCCGAATTGGGTGTCAAAATGGAAGTTCCTTGCACTTGTAGCGACTGCTTGTATCTGGGGAGCCGCCGGTGCATCTGCGCAGATTATACCTGGCATACTCTTTCAGCATATATCGCAGGTTACAGACGGCTCATTCAGCTATGCGTTTGGCTTTTTGGCACTTCCCTTCTGGGGATGGCTGTTCATGCTCGTACCGGGTATGCGCGGAGGAAATGGTAACTTTTCACTGCCACTGTCGACTCTGCCCATAGACGAATGGGCAGGATATGTAGGATTGCTGCCGCTTGCCGCTCTTGGTGGGCTGCTCACCCGTTCCTTTGGGAGGCGCAGGAACAGAGATAAGGACGATAAGACCGGAGAATGGCTTCTATGGATAGTCTTGATCGTCGCTGGGATACTGGCCGTCATAGCTCCTTCTGTCCCTGGATTATCGCTCTTATCTCGGGTACCACTTTACGGGGCAACCCGTATCCAGTCACGAAGCCTATTCCTGGTGGATATAGGACTTGCCATGGTACTGGGGTTCTATCTTGACAGGATCGAACGGACAAAGGACATAAATTGGATAGACGCTCTTGGTGCTGTATCACCCATGCTGGTAGTCTTGTTTTTCGTATCTTTTACCCTCATCTATCCGGCACCATTCGATAAGATGCTGGGCATACCTCCCGGCTCAGGCAACCCAGTGACCGAGATGGCCACCTTCTTTGCCTTTCCGGTCATCATGGCAATAGAGATAGCTGTCTTTACCGGAGCGCTGCCCAGACTGACGAAGCGTACAATCGATATCCTCTTCATCGTAGTCCTGTTCGTAGACGGCATATTTCTCTGGACTGCTGTATCTCCTATGGGGCTTTATTCTTCTACAGCAAGAATAGACAACCTCTCTAGTGTCACTGGAATATCTTCCATTGCAGGATACTCACATTACCAATCCATCACAGGAAGGACTGCCTCAAGTGCCCGTGTAGCTATATCCACTTCACTCTACATGCCCACCAATATACCTGGACAGCTGAAAGGGCTATCTTTCGACGAAAATATACTGGAATCCATACCAAGCGTACAGGGCTATGGAGCACTGGTCTGGAAGAGGTACGACGCGGCTACCTGTACCCACCAGCCATTTTTACTATCAGTAGCTTCCCTGGCATCCACCAACAGACCCTCCACCTTTGACGACCTTGACCTGGGTACTCTAATTACAGGACCAGGGTCATTCACTGCCCGTTCTATACTGCCCATACAGCCGGCAGCCGGACAATCAACACCCAGAGGGGTCTGTCCAACAGCTGCCTATCTGCTCACTCCTTTCACGACCGGATCGCACGAGAATGCCGGATCGCACAAGAATACTACTACGGAGTGGTTCATCGGCAGCCCAAAACGCATCAGCCAGGTACTCGTCAATCTTCCAAACTGTGCTGGCTCAAACTGTGCTACCGGAAACCTCAGGGTATCTCTTCTTGCACCAGAGAAAGGGGCAAAGCCTGGCGGCAAACTCGTAACCATCCAATCCTCTCCTATGGCTGTAACCAGCCCCGGCAATACAGCAGCCAAGAACATCGGCAAAGCTCCCCCGACAGATAATATAACGGCTGAATCGCATTTCTCTCATCCAGCTACAGCGGTTGCGGTGGAGTTTGGCGGTACCGACTCGCAGTATCTAACCGCCGGTGCAATCAGCCTGCTTCTAACCAACGGCAACAACGAGGCGCTTGGGGGGGCTCTGACTCCTGCCGTACGACCAGCCGACTGGAGCTATCTGGGTACTGTAGACGGATTCTCTGTATATCACAATTTAAAAGCCAGTGGCCATGCCTGGCTTATCCCGACTATAAAGGATTCTTGGATTCACATTCAAAGTGGCCAGGGAAATACCCAAAAACCTTCAGTGAATACCAGAAAATTGAAATACACCATTACGACAAATATCCAAACGAACGGCACTGAAATTGACCATATTAACGCATCTTCTACCGCACTATTAGTCCGTTCAGAGACTTGGGCTCCGGGATGGCATGCCACTATAAGGCGTTTGGGGTCGACAAAATCTACCAACGTAACCGTGAAGCGTTACGGCATCATCCAATCCGTAATAGTTCCCGAGGGTATCTCGACCGTGACATTCAGCTACTGGCCTCCCGGTATGACAGTAGGGCTGGTACTCTCCCTCCTTGCGTTTATGTGCCTACTGTCGATGGTTGTTGTATTGCTAAAGCCGAAACTACATAAACATAAATTACGCGGTCTAAAGTTTCTAAAGTTTCCAGCAGGTAAGGCCGATAAGTGAAACGAGCGAGATTTGTATATTGGTGACGGCAATTTCTCGTATTATTTCTAATATTATTTTGTCACCGATGGAATCACTTCCAATCGAATAATTTATTGTGTATTATTAAAGCGAGGAACAAAATATGGAGCTTTTCATAAGGTCAATGCTGCCATGCCAAATACCGCCATGCCGCTACAGACTGCCAATGCCTATACAACTACCTATGCGACAAAGACCGCCTATACGACGAAAAAGGGGCTTGGACGAGAGAGGATTTACGCTTATAGAGCTAATGGTGGTGTTGCTCATCATGGGCATACTTATGGCGATTGCCCTACCTACACTCCTTAGCACATCAAAAGGGGCCAACGACAAGGCAGCACAGTCTGACCTGACCAGCGCTGTCTATGCGGCAAAGTCTTACTATATCAGTGGATCCACCTTCTCTGGCATAACTCCCAACGTCATGGAAAAAATAATGCATTCCATCACCTTTGTTGCACCGCCCACTCCGGCAAGTGCAAGCAACAATCAGGTCTGGATAGTGATTGGCACCACTAATCATCAAAGTGTAGAAATGGGTAGCTGGTCTTCCTCCGGTCTATGTTGGATAGCAGTAGACAATCAGGCTTCAAGCAATAGCACAACATTTAATGCACCACCTGGAATGAGCTACGCATACATATCACCATCTTCGGCATCAAAGTGCAGCAACTTGGTGACGGCTCCCAAGGGTGGCTGGAACGACCACTGGCCAAGAACACCATCTGGACTTTAAAAGAGAACTTGCTAAGACCAATACTTCTTGTTACTTCTTGTACTTAATACATCCTGCATATAAGATAAATTCACTAAGCTGATAAAAACGAGTTGCAGGCGGTGCTGTTCGTACACAACTGGGATGCCATAGAGTGATAAATTCACTAAGCTGATAAAAACGAGTTGCAGGTAGGTAAATGAGTACAGAGGCAAAAAGGTGAGTGGGTGGGTGCAGAGGTGAATGCAGAGGTCACAGCCAATGATGTGACAGACAGCACTATAGATACCACTGTAGTTACGAACAGGGCAATAGGGCGAAACACTACACTGGGTGGGCGAATATGGCATGGGATGCACAACAGAAAGTGGCCTATTGTCATGACCATAGCGGTAATTGCTACAGGCATGGCGTTCTCGTTGCTCTTTGATCCGCTCACCAACAACGATGTAGTGCACTTCAGCAAACGTTTCCTATTAAAGCACCCACATATAGCCTACCGGCTACACCATGGACTAATACCACACCAATGGGCATGGGTCACCCCGGGAGATATCTGGGGAACACTGGAATCCTCCCGGATGATCGGATGGGGATCGCTTGGGAGTGTCTACACTGCACATGGTGGCTTCCTGCTCCCTCCGGGGTTGTTGATCATGCTGTTACCGGTAGACTTTGCCGTACAAATATTCCATCTCTTGGTCAACTTTCCCTTTTCGGTGCCACGCCCCACTGCATGGCTGGTATTGGGCCCTTATGAAATGGCCATGTCAGGATTCGCTCTCTTCGGGCTGGATGCGCTGGCTGAGCACCTCGGCATTCCGCAGAGACGGCGCGCATGGCTCTGTGTAGCTGAAGCCTTGGCACTCTGGCAGGTAGTAGTCATATGGGGACATCCAGAGGATGTAGTGGCACTCGGTTTCGGAGCCTATGCCATTCGTGCACTACTGAATAAGAGACGGGTAGCTGCTGGATGGCTGCTTGGTGCAGCACTTGCAACACAAACATTCACAGTACTCCTCATCCCGGTCATCCTGGCTGCCGACATCTCCCGGACAAGTCTGGCCAGGAGCGCCGCTGGAAACAGTAGTATGCCACACACGATCTGGGCATACACCAAGCAGGTATTACCCATCCTCTGGCGGGCTATAGCGGTACCTGCCGTGCTGGTAGCTACCCCACTCATCGCCCAGCCAAAAGCCACCTGGAGGGCACTGGTAATACAGCCGACCTATCCCAAGGCTGACCATCCTACTCCCTGGCTGGCGCTCGCTCCGAAGCTGGCCCATGGAGCAGTATCGGGTGGGGTACCCAGAATACTTACCCTGCTGGCAGCATGCCTGATAGGCATACTGGCATACCGTATGGCACTACGGCGAGACATACAGAGCACAGTGATATTGGCATGTGCTTTCTCCCTCTTTTCCTGGCCGTTTTTTGAATCGGTCATGGTAAGCTACTATCTGTGGCCAGCACTGGCCTTTGCGCTACTCGCTGCAGGCATGTCAGGCAGCTGGCGGATAGCAGGTACCCTGATTGGCGGTATGTTCTCCATGCTGTACGCATTTTTCCAGCCTATAGGTAAATTCAGTATGGAATGGCAATACTGGATAGTGGTAATTGGAAGCCTGGGAATTGCCCTGATGTTTGCTGTTCCACGGTGGATATTACGGTGGGCATTGCCCCGATGGGGTGGTGATAGGGAAGGTGGTAGATATGGGGAGAGGAGAAAGAAAGAGGAAGGCTCCATATAAGAGCCTTCCTCTCTTTAAGCATTCAGCTTTGGTTGCTACTAGGGTAATGCAGGGTGGGCCGCGTGAGCTGCTGCCGCAAAGCTCTTTTGCCACCCACCTGTTACAGGAGTGCAATAACTTGCACCACTTGTTGCCTTCACTCCATAATAATACGTACCAGCTTGTGCGCCACTATAAAAAGAGGAGCCGGCCGCTGAAGTATTCTTGTCAAGCAGTATGTACCAGCAGACACCGGCAGATGAGTAGCTCTCAAACTCTACTGAGTTATCTGTACTCCCTATCGTGTAACCTACAACATTCGTCGCCGATGGAACACTAGCGCTGGAACCAGTAGACACAGCAGTATAGGTAATGGCTGTACTCTTTGGACTATAGTTAGTGAAGTTCTGGCCATTAACATAATATGACGTAGCATTGGTAACCGCATTGGTGAGGTCGGATTGCGCAGCCTTATCGCCGGCGGATCCAGTTACACTCAGGAAGGTCGGTATTGCGATCGCCATGAGTATACCCATAATGAGCAACACGACCATCAGCTCAATGAGGGTAAAGCCCTCTTCTGCTGCACCTTCCTCACACGAGCCACCCAGCCGTGCGCGTCTCTCTCTCTTCAGTCTATTTGCCAAATATAGCATTTTTATTTTCTCCTTTGCTTATCTTATCTACTCTGCACATCTGCACACGAGATCCCAATTTTATCTTTACCAGCCACTCAAATACACCGGTAAAACACTCCCAAAGACACATACCGACATATTCTTGTAACTGTCCTATTATATCGGCTACTCGGTAGCTTTGCTTGAGTAGTTATAAAAAAAATCCTACAATTACAGCAGGTCATCAACTATCTGGCCGCCCCACTATTCCCCTCTAGCTAACATCTTCCCCGTGGCTGAAGCCAAGGGCTTGCGGAACGAGCCAGGAGCTTGTGGAACCACAGTTGTCATTGACTCCAGTCAGGATGTCCTCGATGTTGCGCAGACATCATTCTGCAATAGTAACCATGATCGCTCACTGCCGCCATGGGCATAGGACAGACTTAGGACATATAGGACATAATAATATAAAAATTGTACTTGGAACTGATGGCGGACATCCCGGTAGATAGATTAGGTGAGTAGGGCAGAAGAAATCTGCTTGACATCAGAACCACCGATCTACAATTACATTAAGTGTCATTACATGCAAATTGTCACCCACCGAATGTTCTATCGCATGATAGGTGAAAATACCCTACAGATAATACGAGGGAGAGCGGATCAAGTAATAATACTACTTAAAATTGCGTAATATCACTCTATCTATTCCTACCTCAATATATTAACATAATTACTATGGCATTAAATTGGCATTAAATAGAAACTTGAATTCACATGCTGTCAAAGGCCATCTTGATGCGAATGCTGACGAACACTGCATGGGGTGTGAGCAATAAGGAGGAGCTGGAAAGGATGTTTAAGAGTATAGAAATAATAAAGTCTAATGGGCTCATGAGTAGGAGAAACTGTAAAGGATCCGGCTTCATTGGGTGTCGTATCAGGGGTTCGTTGACTAAGTATATGCCTAGACGACCTGATACTGGCATGACGCTTGTGGAGGTGATGATTGCCCTTCTCGTGCTGTCGATTGTCCTCGTTCCTACCACCTACCTGATAGACTCTCTTTTCAACACCTCTGCAGCCGAACAGATGCGCTCTACGGCCAGCGCAATAACCACATCGCAGGTTTCGTGTCTCCAGAGTCTTCCCACCTACCCCACCTCTAGCCAGGCTAATCCGGAATTCCCTGCGGTATCCATTGGCGCGTCCAGCGTGAATCTTTCGTCGGGTAGCACCGTATCCTCCGGTTCGGTGAACGAAACGAGCGTACCTACCGGTTGCCAGGGTACCAACGGAGGCACGGGGACTGGAGGCTCCAGCACTACCAAGGTCGGGCGCCTCTCATACTCGATAACCAACTCGATAAATCTCGTTTCCGACACATCCACATCAAGTTCCATGTCTTCACTCACGACTCCGTCAGCGAGCGCCTTGGAGAGTGCCTGCTACGGGTTCCCGACGGACAGCCAGCTAATCCTCCAGGCCAACAGCACCGTAAAATGGCCAGAGAACGGCTCGTCACAGGCCACCACCCAGTCACTCCTGGTAATCCCGCCCGAGGTGGATGTCCTGGTCGAGAACCCTGATACGGGCAACTCCCCACTTTCAGGGGCAACCGTTTCCATTAGTGATGGAGGCAGTGGCCCGATTGAAACTACCGGCATACCATCGTCCGTAACGACCGCCACCACCAACGCCAGTGGTTGTGCGGAGTTTGTGAACTTCCCGCCTGCCACCTACACGATCTCGGCCACCTTTACCCTGTCGGACGGCACCCAGATAACCGACTCGAAGTCAGTGGACGTGACGGCGGGGCAGATGCAGACGCTTACCCTCCACCTAAGTGCGCCACCGCCTCCCTGCACCGACTGCAGCGCCAGCAGTCCGCCCCAGGTAGATGCCATCGCCGCACCTCCTTGGGATCCTACACCGGCTTCATCGGTAATGGGACCTTGGGCAGGAGGCGACACTGTGGTCCTCTGCGGCAGCAACTTCACCAACGCGGAGCAGGTCGACTTCACCGACGGCAGTATAACGACGACAGCGCAGTTCACCGTCGTTCCTACGAGCCAGCAGAGCCCGGCAGGTACCGTCAGCTTCCCCAGCATGACTGGTGTGGGTGGTGGCACCGTGTCCGTGGCCTGTGGATCCGGCTACCAGGTCATAGAGGCCACCGTGCCGGCCGCCCCGGTTCAGGGCTCCAGTACCAGCGTAATCACCGTCGTCAACTCTGCGGGTTCCTCATGCACTGCATCATGCAACTCTCCTAACCCGCCGAATGCCGTCCAGTTCGACTACACCACCACGCCGTTCGTGACTGCGATAACGGTTTCCACGCCAGGTGCGTCAGAGCCTAATGCCACTGAAAACCCGACCGGTACACCATATGGAGGAACCAACCTCACATTGGAAGGCTTTAACTTCATTGGTGCAACTCATGTCACCTTCTGCATATACCTCCAGGTGACTATCTCGAATACCAACTACTCGGCTCCATGTTCCACCGTAGAGTTCAGCCCGACGGCTTCGTCTGAAGGGACCGGGCCCGTACATGTAGGCTTTACCGTAGTCAACGACTTTGAGATCGTGACCGCGGCACCTTTGGACCTGACATGCCCGTCCGGGTGGAACTTTGTCGAATGTGCGACCCTCGCGTATGATCTCGCATCGGGATCGTCTATCGACAACTACGCGGCAATATGGGTCACCGATGAGGTCACGACGAATGGTCAGACATATTATGAGCGGTCGAATCCATATGACTCCAATGAGTGCCAGGACGGAGGTGGCAGCTATCCCCAGTCATCGGTAACCGTTCAGAGCGTGCAAGGCCCACAGCCCCTCTACTGTCACTTCCAGTATGTGTTCCCACCAACAGTCAATGCCTTGTGGCAGGCTACTGGAAGTAATCTATTAGGTACCGTCTACGGTCCGAAGGACGGTGGCACCATTGGTGGTGGTAACACGGTGTATCTGTGCCCGGGGAATAACCTGGACGACTCAGGCTTCCCAGGACAGTTGACCACTGCAGCCTTTGAGTGGACTAACTCATCAGGCCAGCCGGTCTACCAGGGTATACCGACCTCAGACTGGAGCGAGCAATGGCAGGGTCCTGACTGGAACGTCCTTGATCCCGATGGAGCACCCTGTGGAGACACGCTCCTTGGGTACGGATACGTCCAGATGACCATGCCACCTGCGTCGATCCTACCTAGCGGTGCACCGGACACTGTCTGTATTACGGTGCAGAACGAGGTAGGCGAGTGGTCGCCGTGCAATGCCGATAACTCCGGTACGTACAAGACCGGGACGTACTACACCTATTCGTACACTCCTGTAATAACCGGTATCTCGCCCTCCGGTGGTCCAGTAGGCGGTGGCCAGACGGTGACCATAACCGGCACGCACCTGAACGGTGTCACCACCGTCAACTTCGGTTGCGCCACCGGGTCAAATATCAGTGTGAACTCAGCGGGCACCTCCCTAACAGTTACTACGCCGGCTGCCAGCTACACTGCCGCCGGAGTCTGCACCACGTTGAACGATGGGCCCGAGCAGGTAACCGTCACGGTCACGAATCCCGTCGGAACCTCTAATGGTGTCACTTATACCTACGCGAACACGCCGTCGATCAGCTCGATCAATCCTGATGGTGGGCCGATAGCAGGCGGTAACACCATCGCCATCTGCGGCTCGAACCTACAGTACATAACGAGTGCAAGCTTCGGTGGCAGTACAACCAACAACGTGAGTCTCCAGTGGCAGGGTACTTCTTTTTCAGGTCCCTGTGGAGGTACTGTGACTGGTTACAATTACCTAAACGTCGTAGTACCGGGTTCGCCGAACGGTACCTACGACCAAGTGGGAGTCACCATCACGAACGTCGCGGGCATGACCTCGAACAACTACTGGTCCTACACCTTCGCGAACGCCCCGGTGATCAGCTCTATATCACCGCCTGGTGGCCCCGTAAGTGGAGGCACGACTGTCACCATCTATGGTGAGTACTTCCAGGGTGTTACCAGCGTCGACTTCGGCTGTGCCGGTGGCTCAATCATATCCATTAACTCGAACGGAACGGTGATGACCGTCACTTCGCCGGCATCCAGCTTTACCACTGCAGGAGTCTGCGGGAACGACTTTGGCCTAGACGAGCCGGTTCAGCAGGTGACGGTGACAGCCAGTAATCCGGCTGGTAGCGGGTCGTACAACTACTTCACCTACGCGAACACGCCGTTGATCAGCTCGATCAATCCTGATGGTGGGCCGATAGCAGGCGGTAACACCATCGCCATCTGCGGCTCGAACCTACAGTACATAACGAGTGCGAGCTTCGGTGGCAGTACAACCAACAACGTGAGTCTCCAGTGGCAGGGTACTTCTCTTTCAGGTCCCTGTGGAGGTACTGTGACTGGTTACAATTACCTAAACGTCGTAGTACCGGGTTCGCCGAACGGTACCTACGACCAAGTGGGAGTCACCATCACGAACGTCGCGGGCATGACCTCGAACAACTACTGGTCCTACACCTTCGCGAACGCCCCGGTGATCAGCTCTATATCACCGCCTGGTGGCCCCGTAAGTGGAGGCACGACTGTCACCATCTATGGTGAGTACTTCCAGGGTGTTACCAGCGTCGACTTCGGCTGTGCCGGTGGCTCAATCATATCCATTAACTCGAACGGAACGGTGATGACCGTCACTTCGCCGGCATCCAGCTTTACCACTGCAGGAGTCTGCGGGAACGACTTTGGCCTAGACGAGCCGGTTCAGCAGGTGACGGTGACAGCCAGTAATCCGGCTGGTAGCGGGTCGTACAACTACTTCACCTACGCGAACACGCCGTTGATCAGCTCGATCAATCCTGATGGTGGGCCGATAGCAGGCGGTAACACCATCGCCATCTGCGGCTCGAACCTACAGTACATAACGAGTGCGAGCTTCGGTGGCAGTACAACCAACAACGTGAGTCTCCAGTGGCAGGGTACTTCTCTTTCAGGTCCCTGTGGAGGTACTGTGACTGGTTACAATTACCTAAACGTCGTAGTACCGGGTTCGCCGAACGGTACCTACGACCAAGTGGGAGTCACCATCACGAACGCGGCAGGTATGACCTCGAACAACTACTGGTCCTACACCTACGAAGGCTCGCCCTCGATCTCATCTATCAGCCCGACCAGTGTGAATTACTGCAACTTTCCCGGCACCGCGACGATTAATATTTATGGCAACAACTTCACTGGTGCGACTTCAGTTACGATAGGTGGTAGCTCAGTTAGCTTTACCGTGGACTCAAATACTGAGATAACTGCCACTGACCAGTGGGATCAGGAATACAGCGGCCAGGTGGATGTGAGTACGTCGGTAGGCACCGCCTACGGTCCCAACTTCAACTACAGCGTGAGTTTCTGTTTATGAGTGAGCGGACAAAGCGATGACATTCCATAGAGATCACATATACCAAGAAAAGGGGCATTTACACCGAGTCAGCTCAAGGTCGGCAGGCCGTGAATCCGGTTTCACCTTAGTGGAAATGATGGTAGCGATGATGATATTCGCTATTGTATTGGCAATTGTGTTCTCCACCCTGACCCAGCTTTTCGTGGACTTCGCGAACCGGAACCGAGATATAACGGTCCAACAGACCGCCGACGTGACCTCGGCAAGTCTCGGTCGCTATATCCGGTCTGCGACGCCGGAGGGATTGGAGGCTGACGGCACGACCCTTGCGGTGCCACAGCCGGCCTCAGGGAATCCACCCGCGGTGCTGCTTGCCTGCCCTGACGCGATTATCTTTTTCTCAGATCTGGCGTTTCCCACGGCAGAACAAGTGGCTACCGGGTATTCAGGGTCGGGTGGATGGATCTACATGTACCTTGAGCCCGATAACCTCCACCAGTTCGCAGCGGGAGCTGAGCCGAATGAGGAAGTCTACACGTTTGAGGCCGATCTCGTCACCGCAGCATGGGTGAGTAGTATCGCATCCAATGTGAGCCCCACCAGCTCGCCTACATGGTCTTCGAGCTGTGGTGCATCCTCAGGAACCCTCACCAGTAGCGTGATCGCGCCGCCGTCGGCAGGTTCCGGTCTTGTAGCTCCTCTTCTCAGCGTACAGGGAGTGGTAGCTGCATCGCCTGGCACAGCGTGTTCGGCTGGAGACGTAGGTACGCCGTGTTCTGGTCCGCAAGTCTTCACTCAGACGTTCACGGTGTCCGGTCAAACCACCACGAACAGCGGATACGGCAGCACGAACCCGAACCAGAGTTCACCATCATGTACCACTAATTCCAACGCACCACGTAAGTGCACTACTAATCCTGCGAATGTCGCCGCCGTTTCATTCAGCCTTACCATGCGGCATTTCACCTGTACTACCTGTAGCTCCGGAGCGCTGCAAACGAGCCCGGCCACAGTTCTCCAGAGTTCCGTGGTCATGCAAAACGTTGCCATTGACTACGGATTCGGCTCGGTGTCGTTCTGATGGGCACGAAACGCCCAGGAGGCGAATTTGAGATGAGAAAAGGAGGCGAATTTGAGATGAGAAAACTTCTTAGTTCCTTTTGGAAGAGTTCAGTCGGAGGCATGGTCCGCGTGGTGCATCGTCGGCACGACCAGTCCGGGCAGGCGATTATCCTCGTTCTTGGCATGCTACTGGTGCTCTCTGTGGTCCCCGCTGTGATCTTCAACCAAGTGAGTCAAAACGCGCCTGTGACAATACAGGTGGAGAACTCAAAGGCAGCGCTTGCTGCCGCACAAAGCGGAGTCGCGGCATACATGGTCCATCTCCAGAGTAATCCCGCCTATACCCAATACAACGATCAGTCTTGCAACGCGGCACCGAACGACCCGGCGTTCTTCTTACCCTCTCCCTGCCCGATAGCCCTTGGAGCGACACCAACGATGCCACAGGTAGCCAGCCCCACCTCATGGGGAGAGGCGGTACCGGGAGCCTCGGCATCATTGAACGAGCGGTTCGCCTACACCGTGAACGTCACAGCGAGTGGGAATCCAGAACTCTACGTCGTTGGTGCGGCTGGTATCGGTGCCGGTAATATGATCCAATATCGTGTGATCCAGGTCGGGCTCACTAACTCAGCACTTTCGTATACCTACTTCGACAACTATAATACCTCAAGTCCTTACGTATACTCGAACTCGGCAGCGTTCAAGGACATGATGTCTGCCATGAACTTCGTGCTCTCCCTGGCAGGGAGTAGCACAGTTAGCTTCGGTGGCACCACAATAAATCTGTCTACCATCCAGTCTGCCATTAAAGGATTGCTAGGGAATAGTACCGTGGCCCCTATGAGCTTGGGCTCATTCTTCTGCAATTATCACGCTTATGATCCTAACCCGATCTCCACAGAGCTCCACGCCCTCGGCCAGGCTGAGCCTAGCCTGTTATCTGGCGAACTAACGAAGAGTGGACTAACCGGATTCAGCATTCTGGGTTGGAATGTGGGTCAGGAAATCGCAAGTGCCATAGAGGGTGCGGTAAACGGAGTGGTAAGCTCGGTTATTGGTAACATCCCGCTAGATGGACCATTTCCACTGGTGTGTAACACTGCCAGCTCATACGGGGAACTGTCCGGTACGAACAGTGGCCTTCGGTATGCCTCGGGAAGCGGTGGTGATACCGGAGGATACTATGGGCTTACTACATCGATGACTGGAAAGATCTACTCCAATGACTCCCTATATACGTGCGGAAATCCAACGTGGACTAATGCTGACCTCACATTTGGGAGTAAGTCTGCATTTAACTCAGCCAATATTAATCCGCTCGACTCGATAAGTGGGAGCCAGTACGCATATATAGCAAATGATCTGCCAAATGTAGCTATTACGTGGCCTATCATTAATACGACCACTACCTTCCTATACGGTTGCCAAGGTACACAGGTAAAACTTGGTAAAGGCTCCACGTCGACACTTACTAACAAGAATATCCCGCCGCCTACGCCTGCGTTTTCGCAGATGGTAACCGAGGCAGCTTCAGGAAACACGAACGGTGGTGGCTGCCTCTACCAAGGGCCTACCTTCATCGACCTAGAGGGTTCGAAGGTGCAGGTATGGAGTCCCGATACACCATCCCCGAGTAGCAGGTGCTACGCGAACGGGACGGCATTCGCGATGCCGGCCAACGGCGTGATTTACGTGCAAAACTATGATCCAGCCTCAGCCCAGAGCCCTTCGAACCCGACGGCAACCGCTACCCCGTGGACCAGTTCGTGTAACACGTTCCCGGGAAGCTTCGTGATGCTGAACCAGACTGAGCCGATCCAGCATCACGATTGCCATTGGGGTGATGCACTGGTACAAGGTGTACTCGGTTCGAGTTCGACGTCACCACAAAATTTGACAATTGCCGCGAGTAACGACATTGTCATTACGGGAAATGTGACCTACGCGTGCAGCTCGGATGGTGGTGCGAGCGTTCCGGCTACATGCCAGCAGTCACTCGGTCTGGCTCCTGGTGGAGACGTGCCTATAAGTGACCCATACAGCGGAACCTCTGGTACATATTACCCACAGGGCAATGTCATAATCAACCACCCAGTCGATTCCAACAACAATAACAATAATAATTGCACTCCGGTGGTCTCTGGCCAAGTAGGTACTGCTGTAAACGGTACGTCGGAGACGTGCGGCGGACCGGCAAAGGGACCTGAGGCGCCTCCTTCCTATAGCGGGTCTTGTAGCATCTCCGACTTCAACGGATGCATCTACGATATAGCGGAGTGGCTTTACCATATCGAGTATGCGGGCTACTACTGCGACGAGGGCAGCCTCTTGCTGAACGCCATAGGACTGGGATCCTGTGATCCGCAGCCAGGGGTGGGAACCTACACCATCAACGGGCACCAAGCTCTGGCCACTAGTCTTGCTGCTAATACGGGTACGTCCAACCCGACGGCGGCGCCGTATGTACCACAGCCGCCCACCCGGCCAACTTGTGCGCCTAACTATACGGTAAGCGTCAGCTTATTAAGCTGGCCTCCGTGGACGGTCGGAAGCTGTACGGCTCAGTGGCTGGACTACTACGCTTCATATGGTGTTATCGGTGTGAATACCTTGCAACAGCTTTGCGGTGACATCTCCGGCCTGAATTGCTCTGTCGGCTTCGAAGGTAGCCTCCAGCAGTATGAGGCCACGTGGGTGCACGGGCAGGTTAACTCCTTCCCCGCCGTGTACGACCCGACCATTGATGCGATGATACTGGCGTCCGATTCGACTACGAAGGATGTCAGTGCATACGGGATTAGTGGCTCGGGAACGCTGACGACTCTGTCAGCCATACAGAACGGATCGTTCACCCTGCAGAACCTCTCTGGAGGTAACCAATTCATCCAGCCCCAGAATCTTGGTAGCTGTCCAGGAGGACCCCTTTGCTGGCAGAGCGATAACATGCAACATGGCTTGGGTACCCTTACGGTGGCGGGTTCGGTAATCGAGCAGTATAACGACGGCCTGCAATCCGCTGGGCTGACTAGCTCGCACTTCCAGTTCCTGAAGTTCGGAACCAGCGGTCTGTTCGACTGCACTTTCGCCTGTTACGTTCCCTCGGGCTTCCGGCATGTGGTGCTGAGCCATGCTGCAAACCTCTCTATAGATCCGCCAGCAGGGGTGATCGGCAACATTACCGGTGACGAGTGGAGTGCCCAGGATGTAACCGAGCTACCGAATCGTAACGTAGTGCCATGGAGTTAAGTGGCCTGAAGGATGGGCATCTGGCGTTTGTACACTCCAGATTTGCGCCATCACCACGGAGTAGACAGCGAAGGAGGTGGCTACTCATTCTTACTGGATTGGCGCTGGTATCCGCAGCCTGCTCAACATCCCATTCAGCTGTATCTGGCCATGACGGTAGCGCCAAAAGTGGTCATGTAGGCAGTACTACGAGTAAGAGCGCATCAGGAAGTGTAAATAGCAACCCGCAAATAGGATCAGGGCCCTGGGTGATCACGAAAGCCGACTTGCCGGCATCGTGGACGGGAAGCTCCTCACGAGCGACGGTGGAGACGAACTCGAAGCTGTTCCAGGTAGTCTCCGGGGTTGAGGCGTGTCTCAAGATAGGCGACATCAGCCTTTCGAACCCGCTGTTGTCGGAGGTCTTCGAGATGAAGACGTCCGGTAGTGCCCCGCCTGCTGGGTCGCTACCGGGAACCACGGGTTCATCGGCAGGTGGATCGGCATCGTCGTCTGGCGTCGGAGGCTCGTTACCCGTGCCGTCGTTGCATGTGGTGGGGTTGCAGTCGGATACCCTTAGCGCGCCGAGCGCTCACGACGCGGTAAAAGTCGTGCATGCCCTCGGTAGTACGCTAGGAGCCAAGTGCCTAGGCACGTCTACGTCCACTACTGGAGAGCATGAGGCACTTCCGGGCACCATCACTCCCGTCTCGTTCCCAAAGGTGGGGGAAGCCAGCGCCGCTCTGGGTTTGTCTCTGTCCGGATCAGCGGGAAAGTCTTCGGCGGATAGTTCCTCGGTCTCGCCATTGCCGGTAGACCTACCATCTGTCAACGGTCTGCTCGCCCTGGCAGCGCTGGGAGATCATGTGGTGATCGTATTTGCGGAGGGGATCGGCGAACCTGCACCTACGACGGTTGTCGCTACAGCGCTCGGGAAACTGGGGCGTTGAGGTAATGAGGCGCTGCCTACTGTGGTGCAATCGATAATGAGGCGCTACATCGTCCTATTGACATGTGTGACCGCTCTTACTCTTCTCGGTGCATATCGTGTAGCTCAAGTTCGCCTCGAACTACCTACCCTACGGCAAAGGAGCTATAGGCGCTATGCACATTTATAGGCACTATATATATGAGCGGACGGGGATTATCGTCATGCTGGTAATTATTGGCCTCATCCTGGCTGCGTGCTCGTCCTCTGGCACGCACACACACACGCAGTCGGCTACTACCACCAAAGCCACCAATACCATTCAACCCAGGTCAACCACTACAAAGCCTGTGGGTACAGTACCTGCATCCTTCGCTACTCAAGCTAACGCCATATGCGGGCAAGCCATTGTAAAGATAAGAAGCATCACCCCGCCCGCCACTTCACCCTCCGCCACTTCACCCTCCGCCACTGCCGCCCAGACCAAGGTGATCGCTACCTATCTAGACAATGGAATCCCAATCCTGAGCAATACCCTCGAACGGCTGAAGGCGTTGCCAGTTCCTTCCTCGGCTGCAGGAACCAAGCTACAAGAGCTCTACAGGATAATGTCTAGTCTTATCCAAGAACTCACCGTCTTAGCAGGCGATTACCAATCGGGCAACCTCGCTCAGGCCGCCAAAATCGAAAAGTCTGTATCTACCGATGGCTCCAGTTTCAACTCCGGAATGGCTTCTATGGGGCTACACAACTGCGCCGATCTCTGATTAGGTATTTTACTCTCCTATGAGATACAATGATCGGCTATCATACGGGTTTGCTGGAGTACTCCTATCACTTGACACTTGATATCCACTGGTCAGCTAGGTGTCTGGTGTTTTTCGCTGGATTTCGCATTGTGGGTCGTTTGACACCAGACACCTAGGAGCATAGATCATAACCGTGATACGATATAAATTGGACACAAGATACTATGATTGCTTTACGGCGTGACCATAAGATTATAGGATTACCAGGTTAACAGCTGAGGATTCTGACCCACGCTCCTAAAGTAGACTAAGACTACAAGAAGTGCTGATTGCTCAAGGCAAGCTTGACTTGGCGCAGACATCATTCTGCTTCGGATTGTAATAGATATTGCCCACTAGGGTAACTGAATACGATATTACACCAGAAGGTATGATAGCCGATGAGCCAGACGAATATGTGGATGCAGCCTCCTTGAGACTGTAGGAGCTTACAGTATAGAGCCTACCCAGATTATCAAGCCCATTTAGAAAAGCGATCACCTGACGGTAGCCACCTGTGAAATTAAGGGTTACCGTAATGGCTGGAAGCGACGATGTAGAAGAGCTTGATGGGCTGGAACTTCCACTTGACGGCACGGCAAGACTAAATGTATAGCTGGGGGTGGCCGTACCGGTAGAGCTCGCCAATCCATCTATCTGAGTAAGGAACTCACCTTGATCCGGAG
>JAMCPC010000118.1:16113-21660 GCA_023379725.1 Actinomycetota bacterium | reverse complement strand
CATTGGACGAAGTCACAGAGTGGACCATATGGGCAGATAAGGTAGTCAGCTTCTGAACTGCTACTCAGTATCTCCTTATAACAGCATAGAATAGAGCTATGGGTAATTTTGTCCTTGGCGTTGATCTCGATGGTGTAGTTGCTGATTATTATAGTAGACTACGAGAGATAGCGGCTGAATGGTTCGATTGTCCGCTCAATGAACTACCAGTGGACCCAAAGGATATTTCAGAGTGGGGCATAGACAGCCAAGAAGAATACGAGCGTATACACTATTTTGCCGTTACAGAACGTAAGCTCTTTGCTACCATGCAGCCTATTGATAGTGCCCCACGCACACTTAGAATGCTCAGCAATGATGGAGTACGCATACGCATAGTTACTCATCGTATTATGACAAGACGGATCCATGAGCCAAGTATCGTTCAGACAGTAAAATGGCTGGATAACTATGGTATCCCTTACTGGGATATCTGCTTCTTGGGAGAAAAAAGTGCCGTAGATGCCGATTGCTTCGTAGACGATACGCCTGAACAGATAAATCGTTTGGTCGAAAACGGTAAACGCGTCATCGTATATACCAATTTCACCAATACCCAGATAGAGGAAGATGACTTAATCCATCGTGCCGACGACTGGAAAAGAGTAAAAGAACTGGTTGAACAGTTGAAAGATCAAGATTCTGGTGAGTGAGGTGAAACAGCTATGGCTGTTGCGTCATGCCAAATCGGATTGGGGAGACCCCAGACTGCCCGACCACGATCGTCCTCTCAATGATCGTGGACATAGTGACGCATCACTGATGGGAGAGTACATACACGTCAGAAATATCCAATTCGACCTGGTACTATACTCCTCCGCACTGCGAACTCGCCAAACCCTGGAACACCTTCAGCTCGATGGCAATACAAGAATCATCTTAGATAATAAGTTGTACAGGGCAAGCGCCCAAGATCTGCTTGATTATATCGGTCAAACTGCCGATTCGGAAGCAAACTCGATTCTGCTGGTCAATCACAACCCGAATATCACGGAATTGGCCGCCATGTTGACCACAGATCCTGACCAAATCTATGCCTTCCCTACCGCAGCTTTAGCGGAACTGCACCTACCACTTCACTCGTGGCATGATGTTGTGCCTGGTATAGCCACCCTCAAGTCATTTACCACGCCAAAAGCCCTCCGCCACTGATTAGGATTTCTCATTATTTGGGTGAGGGTGCCTTTCACTGGATTGTGCATATAATCGTCAACACGCGAGCTCCTGACCTGCACCATCATGGCGAGTGCAGGCGTTTTTTTCGAGCTGTGGGCTCTTTTGCATCAAACTTTACACCAGAACACCTAAGAGGTATTTTGCGGATTCCCTGCCGTATGGCTTTGATCTAAATTGGTGTCGAGCGCTCTATGATAGCCATGGCATCTACATCTTTCGGCAGAGTTCCAAACACCTGACCCGCCACCCCATCGCCACCCTCTTGTCCCAAGCGCGAACGACAGAAGGCACTGGATACCACCTCGGGGGCATGGCGCAGCAACAAAGATGCTTCCAAGACGCTGGCAAGCCGGATAGCCAAGTCACGAGCATACCATTGAGCATCATCTTCGCCACTAAATGATACCATCCTCTTTTTCAATGCACTGACGGCATCGTCAAATGCATGATTGACCCCGGCTGTCTGAGATACCTCATCAAAATATACATCAAATGCGGCTGGCTCCTTGATCATAGCTCTCAGTATGTCAAGGGCGTTTACGCTGCCGGAGCCTTCCCACACGGAGTTAACTGGTGCCTCACGATATAGTCGTGGCATAATTGATTCTTCTACATATCCATTGCCACCAAGACACTCAAGTGCCTCGGATATGGCGTAAGTAGCACGCTTGGTTACTTGGAACTTTCCTGCAGCAACTGCCAGGCGGCGGAATTGCCCCTGTAAGGGATCGTCACCCTCCCTATCGGTAGCGTCAGCCAAGCGCATGAACAGAGCTGTAGCACCCTCTGCCTCCAGGGATATATCTGCGAGTACATTACGCATCAGCGGCTGATCAATCAGTGTCTTTCCAAAAGCATTGCGATGCATGGTATGCCAGATTGCCTGTGCAACCGCCTCTCTCATCAGACCGGCAGAACTGATCAGCGCGTCCATCCGGCATGATGCGATCATCTCCACAACCGTCTTCACTCCTCTACCCTCTTCGCCTACCATCCATGCATATGCATGATCGACCTCTATCTCCGAGGAGGCGTTGGATTTATTACCCAGTTTGTCTTTGAGTCTCTGAATGAAAAATGCATTACGGCTACCGTCTGGCAATATCCTCGGTAAGAGAAAGCAGGTCAATCCTTTTTGAGTATAGGCAAGCATCAGAAATACATCACACATCGGTGCCGAGCAAAACCACTTATGGCCAGTCAACAACCATCCACTATCTCCCGCTGGTTCTGCTCTGGTGGTGTTTGCCCGCAGATCGGAACCGCCCTGTTTCTCGGTAAGAGCCATACCGGAGAGTATCCCAGGCTTATCCTTTGCATATCTCAGCTCTGGGTCATACGATTTACTAGCCAACAATGGCTCCCAAGCGGTAGCCAACTCAGGCTCCAATCGTAACGCTCTTACTCCTGCATAGGTCATCGAAATAGGGCATCCCACTCCTGCCTCAGCACGTGACCACATATAGAGCATAGCCGCCCTTTCCAGGTGCGTATGAAAATCGCTATCCGATATACCTGTTGTAGCAGGAGGCTGGGCAGCCATACCGTATCCTATAGCTTCACTGATAAGACTATGCCACGCTGGATGATACTCTACCTCATCCACACGATGACCAAACCTATCATGTGTCTTGAGCACAGGTATATAGGTATTGGCCTGGAACCCCCACTCTATGACCTGAGCACTCCCAGCCCTGGCTCCTACTCTTTCAAGCCGGTTCACCCCTTCTGGGTGTATACCGTAATCTCTTATACCCTCGACCAAAGCAGTGTCTGTACTGAAGGCATTGTAATCGGCCAATGGAGGCGGCTGATTGAGGACTTCGTGTGTCGTATACATATAAAACTGAGTATAACACTCAACGGATAAATATACCATTCAGTAACTCAGTCTACTAAGTTCATATATACTGTACGGTAACCACTTTAGGGATGAGGTAAAAAGGAGACCTTACCGACCAACTCCACATAACCGACAAATGCTACAGCGTCGATCAGAAAGTGAGCCACTGCCAGAGGAGCCACTCGTTTGCGACGCTGGTATATACGCCCAAAGATCAGGCCCATGACCAGATTACCGATAAACCCTCCAAACCCCTGATACAAGTGGTAGCTGCCTCTCAATACTGCGCTGGTAACAAGTGCTGTATTCTCTCCCCATCCAAGCTGATCCAAGCGACGTAATAAATATCCACACACCACCACCTCTTCGAGTATCCCATCTTCGGCAGCCTGCAAAATAAGTATAGGGATCCTCCACCAGCTGGAAGGCAAATTGGTTGGAACCACATTTACGTCAAAGCCAGCATGAAAAGCGAGAAGATAGAAGCCTAGTCCTGCGCCACCGATGATAGCTGCCAGCACACATCCCCACAAAATATCTCGTTTCGGCTGGGAAATATCCAGTCCGACAGCATCCAGGCCAATAATACTTTTGGATTCCCTCTCCTTCTTGAACAGATAAGCTACAAGTGCCACAGGGGCAAGTGCAGTTGCAATGCCTACCAGTTGGTAGGCAAGGTCAAGTAGTTCCATATTAGGGGCAAACGCAGAGTTAATTACTGCAACTTGATGATTCAGGGGAACTTTAGTAACCAGTAGGCTCTGTAGCAGATCAAGCACTGCGTATACCGCTGCAGCACCCAGCGACAGCGACAGAACTATCCACACTTCGGCAACCAACATACCTCTACTACGTGGTAACAGGTTCTCTGGAGGTGGACTGTCTAATGAGAGGTTGCCTGGAAGTGATCCATCTGGCAGTTGGTTTCCCTGAGGTGGACTGTCGGAGGAGGGGATGTCTGGAGGTGGACTGTCGGAGGAGGGGATGTCTGGAGGTGGACTGTCGGAGGAGGGGACGCCTGAAGGATGCTTTGTTGAATCGTTATTGTTATTATCACTCATGCCAACCTCGGTCATCCCTGCACTACGTTAGCGCAGCAAGGTGCAGTAAGCTAGTGCAGTCAGATATAACAGGTCGATACGGCTAAAATAATAACTATGAAGATAGGTGAACTCTCCGAACTGGCCGGAATTAGTACTAAAACGATTCGCTACTACGAGCAGATAGGCATATTACCTGCTGCTCAGCGGCAACAGAATGGATACCGTGACTATTCCAGTGACATACTCGATACATTGCGATTTATCCATTCCGCACAAGCAATAGGTCTTACCCTGGGCGAGATACGAGAGATAATCGCATTACGGAATAATGGCAATGCTCCCTGTACCTACGTACTTGATCTAATCAAGCGCCACAGAGACGACATATCTGAACGAATACTGGAATTAACGTTACTCCAGGAAGAACTTAAAACGCTTTACGAAGAGGGATCCCGCCTTGACCCTACCGAATGCCCCCCTTCAGCCATCTGCCATGTCATAAAATCGTGAACGTAATACCCTGCTGATCGCTTATCAAGCTGGGGCTGCAGGTCGATGGCTTATACGCAGTTTTAGGAACAACGTCTGATATGAACATGATATGAACCTGACGTGAAAATAGCCAATTTACCTTGTCACGGCGTACCCGCTACGGCAGATTATGGGTTGCTGGTGACAACTCCTGGTAACAATGTACCCGTATACCAAGTCCACAATGAGCTGTCCGGTGAGCAGCTATGAGTATTTATGCCTTATAATTGAGATCAATAATGCCTAATTCATTAATACTGCTTGATAATGTTGTTTCGATGGTGGGGCAGTTTCCGGTGCTCTCCGGAGTGAACCTGCGAGTGGATGCCGGAGAGGTGGTGCTCATAGAAGGTCCTAACGGAGCAGGCAAATCAAGTTTGCTGAGGCTCTGTGCTGGGCTACTTCCTGTATCGCGCGGAGAGGGGAAGGTATTTGGATTCGATCTACGTACAGAGAGAGATCAGGTTAGAAGTCATGTAGGGCTGTTGGGGCACTCTGTAGCTCTTTATGATGAACTGACTGTAAGGGAAAATCTGGTATTTCAGATTAAGGTGGCTCGAGGAGATATGGCCAGGATACCGTCGGCACTGGATATGCTTGGGTTGGCGGGGAGGCTCACGAACACCCGAGCGGGCTCTCTCTCTGCAGGGCAGCGACGCCGAGCTGCAATTGCGATTCTGGTAGCCAGGAACCCGGATATATGGCTACTTGACGAACCACATGCAAGTCTCGATGCTCAAGCCAGAGACGTGCTCGACGATATTATTAGACAGGCAGCCTTATCAGGTACTACCATTCTGGTCGCATCACATGAACCTGACACTTTGGCCGGTAGGGTAGTGTCTGTATCGGGTGGGCTGGTGGTGAATGATACTGCTACTCACGTGACATTGAACGGTAAGGCTACGGCAGAGA
>JAMCPC010000118.1:0-15927 GCA_023379725.1 Actinomycetota bacterium | reverse complement strand
GGCAAGGACATCAAGATCGAAATGCGTTCCAAAGTAGTGATCAATCAGATGGCTCCCTTCGCTTTACTGGTTCTGATTTTGTTTGCCTTTGCACTTGGTCCTGACAGAACCCCCCTGATAAACGCTACTCCGGGATTATTCTGGGTGGCGGTGCTCTTCTCTACGATGTTTGCCATCCAGAGAAGTTTTTCCCTGGAGGCAACCGAGGGGTTGCATGACAGCATTATTTTGGCGGGTATAGATCCAGCAGGGTTTTTCATAGGTAAGCTATTGGCTATTGGAGCTGAACTCGGGGTGTTGGAGATACTGACGGCAGCCGGAATAATCATACTTTACGGCGCTCATGTGACGTCTATGCTTGTATTACTATTTTCATGTGTGCTGGGTACCATAGGGCTTTCAGCTGCCGGTACTATGTATGGTGCTCTGGTATCGGGTATGAGATTACGCGAGACATTGCTGCCGTTGCTATTCCTGCCGGTGGCTAGTCCGGTTCTTATTGCAGGAACTCGATCATGGCAGGCAGGGCTGGCCGGTGAGCATATCTCAGCATCGCCGTGGATGTGGATACTGGTTGCTTTTGCTGTACTTTATATATGTGTGGGAGTTGTCCTATATGGCCCCATGGAGGATATGTGATTGGTGCCAGCAGTGCAGAGAAGGCTGCATGGTGTAGACACTATACTAGGTAATATACTATGTGAGATAGTTAGCTTTGAGGAGAACGGCAATGACAATAAGCGATAACGATGACGGTGGGGGAACGACTGTGGTGGCTGGAACAACCGGTAGGCTCACTCAATGGAGCACCAAGAGAAATAGATGGATAGATGCTATTGGCATATCTGCCGCTATAGCAGTAGCGCTCGACGTATACCTGGGTATTTGGGTCACTCCACCGGATAAAGTACAAGGGAATCTTGTAAGGTTGCTCTATATCCACCCTGCTATTGCAACAGTAGCCTTGTACGTAGCCTTTCCACTGGCAGCGTTGTCCAGTGCACTATGGTTGTGGAGGCGGACTCGCTCTCCCTTCTTTGATCGACTCGCGGTCGCCTCTGTGGAAACAGGAATCTTTTTCATAGCTCTTACTATAGTGACAGGATCTTTATGGGGGCGGCCAGTATGGGGGGTGTATTGGACATGGGACGCAACCCTTACCACGACTGCGTTACTACTACTGGAATTTCTGGGATATATAGCCATAAGAAAGTCAACTGCAGATCCTGAACGTAGGGCACGCCGTAGCGCCATTGTAGCATTGGTGGCGTTTGTAGATGTGCCACTTATCCAGTCTACGATGGTTTGGTGGAAAACGTTGCACCAGAAGGCTACAGTACTATTGGGAAGTTCTTCACAGATACACGGCATCATGGCTATGACTTTTGCTCTGTCGTTCCTCGCTTTTGGTCTCCTTTGCCTGTGGATGATTATAAATCGCTATAGGATAGAAGCTATTAGGGAAGAGTTGGAGGCGAGAAGGATGGAGGATGCCATAAACGATAGGATTGCCGAGTCAAATATACGCGTAGATGACTTACTGGCAGCTAATACAGCGCCTGCGAACACGGTACGGAGTGACATATGAAATACATCTATGCAGGATATGTAATATCTTTATTGCTCTTTTTTATTTACGGGATCACGCTTATTATCCGGCGAGCCAAATTGGAGAAATCAATTAAGTCTTTGGACTCCAATAAGGGTACGTTTGACTCATCGTGGAAGCATGAGAAGGTCGAATCATCGTGAAGGGTATGCTGGAAAGAGGGCGGCTGGATGACCAGCCGGAGGATATAAATATATCTTGGGAGGCATCTAACGATCAGATACACGCTAAGCCCACTGGCAGGAAAGCTGCAGGGAGGTCCCGGAGCACCCATAAGCGCTTGAGGGTAGCGGTGGTTGCTACCGTTTTTCTATGTGCTTTAGGTTTTCTACTTTATGAGTTTATTGGTAGCGCTCTCAATTATTACCTCACCGTCCCTGAGGCGCTCTCCCAGCAGCACTCCCTCGGATCCAGCGCTTTTCGTCTTGAGGGGCGAGTTAAACCTGGTAGTGTGCACAAGACTCAATCGGGTGTAGATTTCGCTATAACGGGTGGTGGCCATAGCGTGAACGTTCTTGCAGCAGAGCAACCACCACAGCTATTCCAAGTGGGGATAAGGGTTGTCCTGGTGGGACATTTCCAGTCCAATTATTTTTGGACCAACCGTATTATGATTCAGCACTCTTCTACTTATACTCCCGTGAAACAGGCATCAAGTAGTCGTGCATGATGTTCCCGGGTCTGATCGGGATGAATAAACAATGATTGCCAACCTGGGTAGTTCCGGTGTATTGCTGGCCTTTGTTGCATCGATTGCTGGCTTTGCTGTAGCAGCATGGGGAATTTGGACGAAGCGTTCGAGCTTGCTGAAGACTGTGCCCTTGTATGCGGCCATATTGGTACTTGGATCAGTAGTAGCCACTATTGCAATGCAAGTGGCCTTGTTCACCCACGACTTTTCCATAATCTATATAGCAGAGGTAGACAGCAAACAGACCCCCTTGCTCTATACGATCACGGGCATGTGGTCGTCGTTGGCGGGGTCTATCTTGTTGTGGGGACTTGTCTTGGCTGGTTATATTGCTGTAGTAGCTTTCAGGCACCGGCATCAGGCTGAACAGGGTTTCTATGGATGGGTATTGATGGTATGTTACGGGGTATCGGCATTCTTTTTTGGTCTGATGATCGGGCCGGCCAATCCATTTGCTGTATTCAACGGGCCGCATCCTGTCAATGGAGTAGGACCTAATCCACTGCTACAGGATAATATACTGGTGGCATTCCATCCCCCTCTTCTATATCTGGGCTATGTGGGATTTACCGTACCATTTGCTTATGCCATAGCTGCACTTGCTACAGGTAATGTGGCAGGGAAGTGGCAGATAGAGGCTCGTAAGTGGGCTATGTTTGCCTGGGTGTGCCTGGGAGCGGGTATTATGCTTGGTGCTTGGTGGTCTTACCTGGTACTCGGTTGGGGAGGATTTTGGGCATGGGATCCAGTAGAGAATGCAGCGTTGCTCCCGTGGCTGGTAGGAGCTGCATACATACACTCATCAATGGCTACTGAGCGTAATGGTGCTTACCGTGTATGGACCATTTCCCTGATAATATCGGCATTTTGTCTGACCATTCTAGGTACCTTTCTCACCCGTTCTGGGGTCGTAGAGTCAGTACATGCTTTCAGCGAGTCAGATGTTGGTGTGTACATACTTATCCTGTTGGGCATATCTGTTGTTACTGGGATCTCCATGTTGGCATGGCGAGGGGATGCTCTGCGGTCGGGGAGGCTGACTGGTGGTTTTAGGTCCAGGGAAGGGATGCTATTGACGCAGAATGTCATGTTTGCTCTACTCAGCGGAATTATTCTGTTGGGTACTCTCTTTCCCCTTCTCTATCAGGCATTTCACGGTACTGAGGTCACGGTAGGAGGGCCATATTTTGATACCCTGGGAATGCCAATTGCTATAGTACTGCTTATCCTGATGGGAGTTGCTCCTATTATGCCCTGGGGAGTAACGGGTAAATCTGTACTCAGACGCAGGTTGCTTGTACCTGCATGGGTGGGGGTGATAGTGGCGGCGGTATGCATAGTAGCGGGGGTACATGATGTTGCCCTGATCGTAGTATATGCACTTGCAGGATTCGTGGTTGCATCTGCTGGGCGTCAACTGTACCTTCAGGCGCGAGCTGCAAAGCTTCACAATAAGAACTGGTTACGTTTTTTGTTGGACAGGGAGACTGGCGGCCATATTGCTCATATTGGCGTGGTATTGATAGCGGTTGCCCTTGCCTCTGCGGTTGGCTTTGCCAGCAGAGGAAGCGTCACCTTATCTCCGAGGACTACCGCCTCTTTCGGAGGTCAGAGAGTTGAATACCTGGGAGAATACAAGCATTCTACTCCGGCGAGCCACTTTGAAGGTGCCCTGGTGCTTATAGACGGTCATGGTCCGTACAAGCCGGGTGTTAGTTGGTTTGGTTCGGCTACAGAGCCGGTCGGAACTCCAGCCCTGGATTCCGGGCCGTTTAGAGATGTCTATATCACTCTGGAGTCGCTCCCAAAGCACGCTAACGGAAAATTGACGCTTGGGGTCACTGTCCAACCCTTGGTGATGTGGCTATGGGTGGGAGGGACTATGGCGGTGATAGGCATTCTTATCGCCCTGCTGGACAGCAAGTCTCGTAGGCGAAATTTGGTACCTCATATGGACAACGAGACAGACGGACATAATGTGAAAGTGCTTGCAGATGAAGGTGTGGTTGGCGAATTTGTCGCGAGCAGATAAGCACAAGCCGATTCGCGCTGCGTCTATCGTAGCGTTGGTTATTGTGATCGGTATCGTTATTTTACTTGTAACTCGCGTACCGCCATCTCAAACTGTTGCCGACACCCCGCTACTCGGCAAGTCGGCTCCCCCCATCCAGGGGACGGTGATCCAAAACACGATATATGATACCGCTGTCTCCCAGCCTTCCAGTCACTCGTCGCATTCACAGAGTGCAGCCAGCAAGCCAGGTGCAGCTGGCAGAGCAGGGGTATCCAATAGAGTAGGTGGCTTGCTCCAGACGGGTGGATCAGCTACTTCATCGAACAATATTACCGGATACCGATTTTCCTGGGCAGCTTATCGAGGCCATTGGGTACTGGTGGATTTCTTTGCATCATGGTGCCCTCCCTGCCAGGAAGAGTCTCCTCAACTACTGACATTTGCAATGGAGCATCGTGGTTCCGGGGGAGTATCACTTGTAGGTGTTGCATTTGACGACCCAAAGGCTGCTGTGGTTAGTTTCATGCAATCAACAGGTATTACATGGCCGGTGGTCATTGATTCGTCCGGTAAGGATGCAGTTGATTATGGGGTAACCGGTCCACCGGAGGCGTTCCTGGTCGATCCTTCGGGGAAGATTGTAGAGCATATCGATGGGGCAGTTACGTTGTCGCTTTTGAACTCGGTATTTTTACGAGCCAAGACTGCATACGATCATGCTCTTGTGTCGGTGAGTGGCCTATCTGGGAGTGTGCACCGGTGAGCGGGGTGTATGGGAGTGCGTGCTGGGCAGTGTGCATCTGGAAGCGTTTGTAAGCGAGTATAAGATGAATAGTCCGGCAAATGATTATCCAACTGTCGAAGAGGAAGTAGCCTTCTCTGGCCATACTACTCGAATAGACACGCAAGCTCCGGACTCAAGTTTCGAGAAGGAAGTCAATGGAGACAAGAGACTGATTAGGTTGTTCACACCATGGATTGGCTGGATCATGCTCCTGTTGATCGTAGCGGGTGGTGGTATATATCTTACCGTAGCTGGTCATGGCAGCAGACCTGTAACCATTGCTTCCCGTATATCGTATATTGATAGTATTGTACGTTGTCCGGACGTCGACAGCTGTGGAGGTACTATTCCGGTCAGTGATACCAATGCGCCTGTAGCCATAGAGATAAAGGATGCCGTCTCTGCTGATGTGCATGCAGGCATGAGCACTTCGGAAGTGAAACGTTTGCTTGTTGACCGCTATGGTCCAAGCATTTTACTCTCACCTTCTGCCAGCGGATTAGGATTGCTTCTCTGGCTGTTACCTGCCATCGCAGGTATATGTGCCATAACGGTACTTGCCGTAGTATTGTTTCGCAGGTCGATGGCCAGGCAGGATATAGATACATACAGTCAATCGAATAGCGTAGAGGCAGTAGATGGTGATTTGGGCGGCGATATGGGTGTAGTAGGCGGCGTGGCAGATGTGGCAGGAGATGATCCAGCAGGCGTGGCAGGCGTGGCAGATGATGTGGCAGCTGTGGCAGGAGATTCAAGAGTAGATTCAAGAGGCGACATAGTAGACATAAAAGATGATAACGAGAGTGCTGGTAGAGGTATGCGGTATATTGTGCGCAAGTACCCTAAGGTACTTCTTATCGGCGGTATTTCATGTATAGTGGTGGCCGTGGCGATTGCAGCCTTCTCGTCCTTCCATGCACGATTGCAAGGCGAAGTAGCGACCGGTAACATATCGCTCTCCAGGGGTCAGGAGATACAGAGGAGGCTGGTACAGGCATCTGCCGCGGAAAACTCCGGTAACGATGTGACGGCATTGAAACTTTACAATGACGTACTGGCTATGGATCCAAACCAGGTGCAGGCGCTCTCTGAATCAGGCTGGATTACCTACGAAACGGGTGTACTGAGTGGTAATAGCCCTTTGATGGCGGCAGGAGAGGCAAGAGTGAAGGAGGCGATGAAAATATCGCCCGGTTCGTTTGCACCGCACCTATACCTTGGAACCATTTACCTGCA
This sequence comes from Actinomycetota bacterium, assembly GCA_023379725.1. Lineage (GTDB taxonomy): Bacteria > Actinomycetota > Acidimicrobiia > Acidimicrobiales > JAMCPL01 > JAMCPL01. The sequence continues at coordinate 9,593 of JAMCPC010000118.1, read as the reverse complement.
TCAAGGTAGCGCATCAGAGGCAGCAGCCCAGTATGCAGAGTTCTTGAAAGACAATCCACCCAAAGAGGTGAAGGCAGATGCAGGATCGTTTATGAGACAGGCATTTGCAAGACAGCCAGCGCACTCTTAGAATACGAAAAATCCGTTATAACTCATGGCTTATTTCATTTATGTCCAAAGCTGAGAGACCTTTGTTCTCTATCCCGTGTTGGTGATCTCGGCTCTTCGTGTGGTTATTCGTAGCATGTAGTAATCCAAGCTCTTGATTGTGGGCAGTCTCCAGACCGGTCGACCTCTCTGTATGCAGTATTGCCGATTTGAATGGTTCGTGATCGTAGTACGAAGTCAACTTGACGACGTTGAACCGTGAGTGCTCGTCCACCACGAGTGCATGTCCTGGCTTTCCTCGCGATATTGCATCGGCAGGTAATACCGGTTGTATAGACGTAGAGGTCGTTATCGTGGGTGTGTTCGGAGGAGGCGAACGGAACAGCAATCGCGACTTGATCTGATGAAATGTACTGCTGGGTATCGGCATGCTTACGGATTGTTCTATAGTGGGCTGCTTGCCAGCCAGGGTTTCCAATGCGTTTAACGTCTCAATGTCTTTTATACCAGGTAATATCACGGTATAGCCAAACAGTGAGAGGAAGCCACTTGCTGCCGTTCCCCATCTGGTGCGTGCTTGAGACATATCCTGAAGACATGCAAGGGTGATTATTCCCTGCCCCGTTCCCTCGCTGACAAGGGATTGGAGCTGGGGGAGTGGAGCAATATTGGCGATTTCGTCGAGCGCGAATAGTATTTGCATGTTATCTGGTGACGTAATTCCCTTGTGCTCCAATGTAGTATTTTGGCTATATTTTGCAGTTTGTATGGACGAGATAAGCCCTACTATCAAAGGAGCGTAAGCCGATTGGTTTACCCCGGACGCGCATATGTATATGGTGTCCGGCGACTGGATAAATTGACTACTGTCAAAAAAAGTATCGTTGTCACCCATGGTAGTGACCAAAGCGGTGGCGCTCCGGTATGCGCTTAGTGCTCCCGAAGTAGTAGACCAAATGCCGCTCAGTTCTCTCTGGTCGGTGCCTGCGATGCCGACCAGCAGGTCGTGAGCTATCTTGTTGTCCAGCTTCTCGAGTGTAAGTCCTATATCTGGCTCTACTTGTGACGATAGGCTCCTTGCTGAGTTGCCTTTAATTGCATGTTCAATGATATCTAACGCTGGGATGCAATTTCTTGTATCTACCCATTCGACTACGTCTGCCATAGTAGAGCCGTTGATTGCTGCTGCGTGAATTAAGGTAGCCAGCAATGCAGCTGATCGTTCATGCCAATGCAACTCGTTGGCTGTTGTATCCATAGAGGCTCCCGGTAGAGTAAGGCGTGCAGTTTCACGCATAGCCGTAGCGGTGATGCAGGCGGTATTCCAGTCGGCAGCTCCAAGGAGAGGTGACCATTTAAGTGGCATCATCCCATCTGGAACAGGTACTGTACCGCTTGGGTCATACAGGTAGCATCTCCCAAATTGCTTTCTGATCGGGTAAGTACTTCGAAGAATGTCATCCTTCGTGGATGTGGAAAGTACTGGACCAGGGGTGGTTAATATAGATGGTACTACGATAGAGCTTGATTTGCCTGACCTTGTCGGGCCAAGTACCATGGCAGATCTGTTGGGTAGTGTCCATACAGGTTTGCTATAGATATGGTCGTCAAGCGTGTTTCGGTAAAACGTGTTCTGTTCAAGCGTATTCTGTCCAACCGTGTTGCCAAGGTAAATAGAGCCATGTAGCGCCGTAACCATGGCCATTAAAGTAGCGTAGCTGTGACCTGTCGATTTATCTATGTTATCCAATGTCCCGCACCAGCATCATTATACGCTGAGTTCACCTGGAGCTTTTAATTTAAACATCGAAAAAGCAAATCGGGGTAATTTGGCAGGTGTGTTTTGCTATTCTGACCACAGCCATCACCTGAATTATGATGATGTAAATAACCAGCTAGATGGCTATAAATATCAATCACATGCACTACGCGTAAGGGGTTTCAGGAATTTTTTTGCAGAAACACTTGACATTGCTCTAAAAGTTGCTATCTTATCTTAGTACAGTAATGCCGTAACATGATAAGGAGGTGGCGTTGACTAAAACAGAAATAATAGACAGCATAAGCAAGGCGACAGGGGTGGCTAAGAGCCATACCGATAAAGTGATCAATGAGCTGTTTTCAACCATTACAAAGGAGTTGAAGGCAGGCAACAAGTTGACCTTTATTGGTTTTGGATCATTTAACCCAGTGAAGCGTTCAGCCAGGATGGGCAGGAATCCTCAAACTGGGGAATCCATCAAGATCCCAGCCTCCAAGAGTGTGCACTTTTCCGTGGGAAGCGCACTCAAGGATACACTGAACGGCAAGGCTTCGGCCAAGAAAGCCCCTGCCAAGAAAGCCCCTGCCAAGAAAGCCCCTGCCAAGAAGTCCGCAGCGCGCAGGTAGGTAGCTAAGCATTAAAGCAACGGTGGGCTTCCGTGCAACCGGACAGCCTGCCGTTGTTCTATTTACGGGACACCACACTAGAGTTCAGTTATTAGGTGGAATGCCTCTCCATATGACATATTATCCGTAAGTTGTGCATGGCGAGTTGCGTAGTACCGGATTATTTCCATAAGGCCATCTCTTGTGCTATCACCGGACGTATCGTTAGATATTCCGAAAGTAGATTTCATTTGGCTACGATGTGCTAGCAAGGCAGAGACCTTTGTGTCGAGGTATTCGGAGGTATCTTCTATATGATTTGGTTGGTCTGCCTCGAACAGTAAAAGTGCCTGTGGACGATGCGGTTCCATTGACAGTTCCGGGAAGAATGAACTGTCCCTGGCTGCTACTATTGCATCGATAGTGATAAATCCGGCATTTCTGTGGTCGGGGTGCAGTCTGTAGCGCCTCCATGGGTCATGTCCTATCACGATATCTGGTTTAAGTAATCTTATAAGCCTGCAAATAGTACGCTGGTGCTTACGGTTGCGATCCAACTCGCCATCTATAGCGTCCAGACGATAAATATGTTGCGTGGATCCACCACTTAGCCTCCGTACTGCTTCAAGTTGTTCTGCGTATCGTATCTCTGTAAGATCGTGCGGCGTAAGTGAGTTGTCCCAGGTTCCCTTGGAGCCATCGGTAAGAATTAGGTAGTTAATCGCAGAGCCACCACTCGCCCATTTTGCCAGGGTGCCGCCGGATCCCAGCTCAATGTCATCTGGATGTGCTCCGATGGCTAGCACCGAATTGGGCACAGGTATGTTGGTGGTCATGTCGCAGTGGTTGTTGTCTGCTGGTGAATAAATAGTGTTTGGAAGTTCCAGAGCCGGAATGATTGAGGGAGGGGTATTCATTACAACAGTCCCGCTTCCAATGCTTCATATAAGTCTTTTGGCAGGTCGATATCCAGGCTGAGGCCGTATACATCGAGTATAACTCTGACCGGGAAGCCGCTCCTGTTGGCCTGATCAAGATGGCGTTGGAATGATCCCTTGCCGTAAGAGAAGTCAAAGCGACATCCATGTGGTATGCAGATGACGTTGGTACCTGATTTTGTGCGGTCTGGCACTATGGTGATGCCTTCATATCCAGATAATTCAGCGATTTCTCTTGCTCCAGGAAGGTCAGAATGTACCACTATGACCTCAGATGCCCCGAGTGAGAACAACCTTTCTACTCCATTTGTTACTGCTCTGTTCAGTCCAAGTGACGGCCTTTCCAATGCCAGTGCTCCTTGGCGTTCAGCCCATTCTGCAACTTCTCTGGTTTCGCATACTACAGCGCAGGGAAGCGGGTAGGCGGCAGCGAGAACATGTTCTGCCATTTTTCTTGCCAGCTCAGCTCGTTCGTCGGTACTCAGTACTTCAGATAGACGGTGTTTGGCTTGACCAAACTGCTTTACCGGTACTAGTACAACAGGTCGACCAGATAGGGCACTCTGTTTAGCATTGACCGGGTTGCCTAGAGCAAGAGTATTGTCCACGATCACATCTTATACATCCTGTGGATACCAGCAGGAGCATACGGCACGGCCAGTCTGTTGACCAGAGCGACGGTACGTAAGATGGACTTAGATACTTAACGAAAATACCAATGATACCCATGGTATATAAGGCGGCCATGTAGCTACAGATCAGCCGGAGGAAGGGCTTAACGAAAATACCAATGATACCCATGGTATATAGAGTAAAGTTATAAAATATGAGTCTTACGGGATCAGATGCATCTAATCACCATGCTGGTACGAGTGCCCAAGTGATTGCATTTCTTCATGATCATGGTGCAACCGATCAAGAGATACAGGATGCTATATCGGCGGGTATGGTGGACCTGCTCGTTGCAGACAAGCTATTTTTGCCTGGTGGACCTCGTTACACCATTTTAGAGTTATGTAACCGTGCAGGGGTAGACATAGAGACAATCAAGAGTATTTGGAGAGCACTTGGCTTTACAGACGTAGGAGATGACGAAAAGGTCTTTACCGAGCTGGATATCGATGCTGCCAAGATGATTCGCGAGATGATGGACAATGGCGTGGTAGATCGGAATGATGCCGTAGGTATGGCAAGAGTAATCGGTTCGTCCATGGCTCGCATAGCTGAAGCAGAGATATTGCCTTCCATGCCGACTGCAAGGTTTTATAAGGAATCCGACGACCAAATAGCCGAGGCCTATCGTATAGCCGGTCTTGCCGTAGTCTGGATGCCTACAATGGGCAAGATACTTGAGTATGTATGGAGGCGGCATCTTCAAGATGCCTTACGAAGAGCGATGTTGGTGAGGGTTGGTGCAGGTGAAGGAAGCTCGCCGGTATTCGCTGTGGGGTTTGCGGATATGGTTGGTTTTACTATGCTTTCTGAACACCTAGATGAGGAAGAGCTGTCATCTCTTATCTCAAGATTTGAACAGGTAAGCCATGATGTGGTTGCTACAGCTGGAGGCAGGGTTGTCAAGATGATAGGTGATGAGGTGATGTTTGTTGCTGATTCTCCTTTTATAGCTGCCAATATAGGAGTTATGCTTGCAGAGGCCTATGCGGATGATGATATGTTAACCGATGTCAGGGTAGGTATATCTTATGGATCTGTACTTGTACATGAAGGAGATTATTTTGGTTCTGTAGTAAATATGGCCAGTAGGATTGTAGAGACTACCAGCCCTGGTACGGTGACAGTGAGCAGCGATTTGGCCAGAGCACTGACTGCTGATCCGGAGTTCAATTCCAGCGATATGGTCCTTAGGCAAATTAGGCCAAGGAATCTTAAGGGGATAGGTCGTACTTCTTTATGGGCGTTGAGCCGACATGGTACCGAACCGTTGACGTTTGATCGTTGGCTGGCGGCAAGATTTGAAAAGTTTGCAGATGTCGGACACAATATCGATGAGTTGCGAGAACGAGGAGAGCAACTGTTGGCACGTGGACGTCTATCTATATTGACAGGGGTAGGAGCTAAGGATGCCGAGGAGGAGCCTGGAAATACAGTGTCGGGGGAGCCAGAGGACGAGGTGTCTGTGGAGGCGGGGCCAGTAGTGTCGGGGGAGCCAGAGGACGAGGTGTCTGTGGAGGCGGGGCCAGTAGTGTCGGGGGAGCCAGAGGACGAGGTGTCTGTGGAGGCGGGGCCAGTAGTGTCGGGGGAGCCAGAGGACACACGGTCAGAAGGCCAGGATAATCAGTAGATGTGGCATCGAAAGAGCCGTCAAGCTTTTCTGAGCATGATAGTGATGATGCCGAATGGTCGTAGATCGACATATCCGCTAAAGGAATCCAATACCTTGCCGGTAAGATCAACTATCTCACCGGTGTATCCATCTATGCTTATGTGGGTAGGGTTGCTGGTTGGATTAAACAGGCGTAGCTCGATAGACTCACCGGAGCGCTTCAGAGCAGATACCTTTGCAGTGCCGAGGTGCAATTCCAGGAGCTGTCCATATTCCGTCCTGTAGCCGTCGCCTTTGGCGTCCATGACCTCAAATGGCAGGAATACATCGTCCATGAATTCATAGGGATCGTTGCAGTCGATCATCAGAGCATAGTTGGTTGTAATTCGTTTTCCAAGCAGTTGCAGACCCTCTACCTCGGTGAGCGGTCCAGCAGGAAATGGTCTGTACTTCATCCCCAGCCTTGACAGCATTGCGGTAGATCGTATAAGAGTAATTTCCATAGCGTTGGCTTTTCTTCCCTTGCCGTCGTGTTCGACCAACTCATATTCACAGAGTCCCTGATGTACCGCGGTAAGTCCACCTGCGGTTACAAATCCTCTCGACGGGAATGTCGGCAAGCCAAACTCTTCTGGTCGTCCCTCTGCCTCCAGAGCTCTTTCTACTTGTCCGAATGCACAACCAGCTATAGAGTGGTCGGCAGGAACGGGTAGAGGGAGGTGGACACGTAATCTATGATCTTTGGAGTGATTGGTGAAGGTGGTGGAGACTCTTAGGTATGGTTCGTCCGCCCTTAGCTCCAGTAGCGTATCTACATACATCTGGCTACTGCCTATACGCTTTGAGGAGTTGGTATCCAGAGAATCGGGCAAATCGTATTGTGCTTGTACCCGTATACGAGCTCTTAGTGGCCCGCTTTCCTCCAGCTTTAGCGTGACCGATTGTGGCGTGTCGATGATTTTGTCTATAGGAGGAGGGGAGTAGTTGTAAGAGTCACCGGCATCTCCAAGGTCGATTAGTTTTCCCATCTCCTCTATGCCATTGAACGAGTATGTTCCTGTTAGGTGATCTACCAGTATATCTACAATGCCGTTGTTCATATAGATGTCTGAATTGTCTATGGCATTATCTATGGCCGTATCGGTCCGACCGGCATGTACAGGGTTGTCTACATGGCCAGATTCAAAACGCTTCCATCCGTATCCTGGTATGTCATCTATCCTGGCCAGGATCTTTTTAATCGGTCTACGATTGAGATGCACATTTACCATATAATGGGGGTGTTTTTCCATGAGTGCGAGGAGATCCTGTTTGAACGCATCAATCTGTAGCCCTATTTTTTCAGTTGAGCCGAGTTCTATCTGTACTTCAATAGATCCTGTGCTACCTTTCGAAGCAGTGTTGTCTGTGTTGTCTGCATAGTCGGTGTTGCTTGTTGGTACCGTGGAAGGCGTATCGAGTTCAGTATCGAGTTCAGTATCGAGTTCAGAAGGTTTAGAAGATACACCAACGGTTACATCCTGTACAAAGCTGTTGTCGTCTATCTTTGGTGAGTTTAAGGCTGGAAGGAATCCCTTAATAGCTTCCGGATTGAATGAGAGCACCCCGGGACCCGATGAGGACTCGTAGAGTATCTGGTAGGTCTCCCCGATGGACTCTTGTGCCCCCAGAGTAACTTCGACTACTCCACTTCTTTGATTGGGTGAGGGGTTGAATATATAGATCCCCGGCTTTTCAAAGGATTGTGCGAATACCTCCAGGCAGGTGGCCGAAAGACCTTCGGCGATCTGGCGAGCCTGGGCAAACCTCCCGATTACTTCATCGACTACTTCGTCTACAGAGCATGCACATATTGAGTCGTGAGCTGCATTTCTCACTATTTGATGCCATGCTACCTCAAGTAGCCTGGCCGGCCATTGATCTTTGGGTAGTAATAGCGTACAGTACGGCTCAGCTCTCTTCTCAATCTCGAAAAATGTTTTGTCGGCAGCTATCTTGACGTCTATTCGGTTTGACGCAACTCCCATAAGAAGATTGGCTCTGGCTCCCGACCGTAGCTCGCCATTCCATTTTGGTAATTGTTGCTCTTGGCCTCTTATTTGATCAATGGTATCTATAGTGCCGATAGCTTTGGGTAGCCCGGATATTTCCAAGCTGACCTCATCGATGCCAATAGCCTTCCATCTCGCCTTTTCGTCTTGCTCCTTTAGTAAGGGAGGTACTTTTGATACAGTCTCGCCGAGATATTCCTGAGGCGGCTGATGATCACTCCCGTTCATTATAAGCAGCCTGCCAGTATCGCCGATGAACGGCAAGAATCGTGTTGCAATCTCACGTAGACGACCGAGAAGGACACATGGATCCTCCGGAAGGGTGACCCCGTTGGAATAACCATCCACAAGATACTCAGTTAGCACGGTTGATCCATCAAGGGCAGACCAGACAAATTGTGTCCTATCGATTGCCGATGGTACTCCTCTCCAGACTACCGCTTGGCAAATTCCGGCCAGAGAGAGTATCTGAGGCATCTGCGCTACGTGGCCAAACATGTCCGGTAGATAGCCTACCCTCATTGGCTGCGAGTATCTGGAGGCAGCCTCCATTCCCATTTGAAGGTTTCGGACAAGAGTCTCTCCCGAAATAAGAAACTCGTCTACCAATACATACCAGGGGCCGATATCCAGCCTCCCTTTTTCGGCTAGAGATTTTATCCGTTCGGTATTTTCAGGCCTTATCTCCAAGTAGTCATCTATCATGGCGATTTGACCGTCAAGCAGGAAATGGCTGTATCTTTGGTCGTTCTCCATTATCTCCAGTAATGAGTCAATGGCATTTACCAATTTTAGACGGAACCGCTGAAAGGGGAGATACCATTCACGATCCCAATGAGTGTGGGGAACGATTGAAACTTTTAAGTTCACTCAATGAATATTAGCATGCTGTCCTTAGCGGATAGACTATTTCTATGCACATTGCGTTTGGTACAGACGAAGAGGCAACTTTGATCGATACATTGCTGGAGGCTCTTTCAAAGATGGGGCACAGTGTAGATTGGATAGCCAGGGGCAGGGAATGGCCTGAAGTCGGCAGGCAGGTGGGGGAGGCTGTAGCAGATGGCCAGGCCGATTTTGGTGTTGTGTGTTGCTGGACAGGTACAGGGGTATCTATATCTGCAAATAAAGTGAGAGGAGTGAGGGCAGCTTTGTGTACGGACGCACTTACAGCGCAAGGAGCACGACGCTGGAACGATGCCAATGTAGTTGCTTTGAGCATACGACTTACCTCACCTGAGGTGGGACGTGAAATATTGGAGGCATTTTTTGGGACAGACCCTGACGAGCAGGAGTTGGAGAGAATTTCAATGGTCGAATTATGACGCGCTTGGCCGTGCTCGCTTCAGGTACTGGTACGATACTAGAGGCAATCGTAACGGCAGGTATTGATGTTTCGCTGGTCGTTTGTGATCGTGAGTGCAGAGCACTGGAGTTGGCCAGTGGTTTCGACATCGAATCCATCATGCTGGACAGGGCTGCTTATGGGGGGTATGGTTCTGGTTTTGACAGAGAGGGATATACCGAGGCGCTTGTGAAATTGATGCAGGCGTATAGTATAGATGTGATTGCTATGGCCGGATTCGGTACCGTGCTCGGTGCGAGCGCATACGATTATTATGCCGGTAGGATTCTGAATACTCATCCTGCGTTACTTCCTGCTTTTCCTGGTTGGCATGGGGTAGAAGATGCTTTGAAGGCGGGGGTAAAGGTAACTGGTTGTACAATCCATATTGCCACTGCTGAAGTCGATGCCGGCCCCATACTTGCCCAGCGGGCAGTAGATATACTTGAAGGCGATACTGTAGAGTCGTTGCACGAACGGATCAAGCAGGTCGAGAGAGA
>JAMCPC010000117.1 GCA_023379725.1 Actinomycetota bacterium | reverse complement strand
TCTGGTGTGTCCCTTAGGTACTGCTTGACATTTTCCCGTCCCTGGCCAAGCTGCTCACTCTCGTATGTGAACCAGGCACCTGCTTTTCTTACTATTCCGAGATCGACCGCAACGTCCAGTAAGGATCCCTCTCTTGAAATCCCCGTTCCATACATGATATCAAACTCTGCCTGTTTAAATGGTGGTGCGATCTTGTTCTTTACGACCTTTACCCTGGTACGGTTACCTACGGCATCAGGGCCATCCTTTATGGATTCTATTCTACGTATATCAAGCCTTACCGACGAATAGAACTTCAGTGCACGTCCTCCCGGAGTAACCTCGGCAGAACCATAGATAACGCCCACTTTTTCCCTGAGCTGGTTGATAAAGATAGCTACGGTACCTGATTTGGAGAGTGACGCCGTTAACTTTCTAAGTGCTTGGCTCATCAGTCGTGCCTGTAGCCCAACGTGAGCATCTCCCATCTCACCCTCTATCTCTGCTCGCGGTGTAAGTGCAGCTACTGAGTCTATGACGATTACATCCAGTCCGCCTGAGCGAATGAGCATGTCCGTTATCTCTAGGGCCTGCTCTCCTGTATCAGGCTGCGATATAAGCAATTCATCTATGTCCACCCCGATAGCCTTTGCATAAGTAGGATCCATGGCATGCTCGGCATCTATATAAGCACACGCTCCACCATTGCGCTGAGCCTCAGCGACTACGTGCAACGCCAGGGTGGATTTACCGCTTGACTCCGGCCCGAATATCTCGATAACTCTCCCTCTTGGTAGCCCCCCTATCCCGAGTGCCAAATCCAACGACATTGCTCCGGTCGGTATCGATTCTACGATCATATGTGTGCGTTCTCCCATCTTCATGATCGATCCCTTTCCAAACTGTTTTTCAATCTGACCAATGGCTACTTCCAGTGCCTTTTCTTTTTCCACTATATTTCTCCTTTCTCATTCAACTTCATTTGCACTCGTTTACGGACATCCATGCTCTTGGTAGAGCTGCAGGTATTTGCCGGTACAAACATGTCTTTTGTGTATAGTCCATAATGTAGGGCATGGGTGTATCACTAACGGTTGTGCTATCAGATCCTCGTTCATTGTTTATGTGGCATAGTATACTGTCGAACGCATGTACAGTGGTGGATGGTATGGATTTTCATTTGTATACTTAATTTGTATACTTAATACAATGAGTGATTGGAATTTTACCGGTGTCCTTGCGAAGGTGGCTCGAGCGGTTCCTGATCGTGTCGCCATCGTCTATGGAGACAGAGAGCTTACCTATGCTGAACTGCTATCCAGAGCAGCTGCTCTGGCGTTGCATCTATCCAGAGAGGGTGTTGCACCGGGGGATAGGGTGGCTATAGACCTGCCCAATGTGCCGGAGTATCTGGAGTCGTTCTTTGCTGCTCAGCTTATTGGCGCTATACCTATGAACGTCAATTACAGATACGGGCCGGAAGAGACGGCATATTTGCTCAAAGATTCCGCCGCATCGGCTATTGTATTTCATCAGGATTACGCATTGACGGTATACGATAGTCTGTCTCGACTTGGAGACGGTGTGAATATCTCGTCACTGGAAGTATTGGATGATTCAGGCGATGGACAGCATAGTGCCCCAACGCCACCTGCCTTAATGTCGTACGAAGATGTCGTACAGAGATCATTACAGGATTTGGATATGAATGATGATGGTATGCCGTCTATACCGTACATACCATCTGGAGATGATATAATTATAATTTATACAGGTGGAACTACCGGTATGCCCAAGGGAGTGATGTGGCGGAATGATGACCTCTATGTCGCGCTATGGGGTATAAGTGGTCGTAGCGGTGAGCCGCGAGATCCGGTGGAATACGTAAGGTCTGGCCGTTCTGCCCCAAGCATACTGGCGGCTTCACCTTTGATGCATGGTACCGCTTTGTTTACTACGTTGCAGACGTTGGCGGGTGGTGGCAGGGTGGTTCTGATGGGTAAGGGGAAGTTTGATGCGGAGAAGACGTGGAAGGCTGTTTCCCGTCATGGCATCAATATGATACAGATAGTTGGTGACGCGTTTGCCCGGCCAATGTTGCGCTATCTGGAAGAGCACTACAATGGACTTGACTTGAGTAAGCTTAGGATCATAGCTTCATCTGGTATGTTATGGTCTTCGTCTGTAAAGAACAAGCTGTTGAGCTACCTGCCCGATGCCGTCCTTATAGATTCGTTGGGTGCCTCTGAGGGGCTCAGTGGAAGAGCGGTTGCCTCCAGGGAATCCCTGGCTGAGGATCGACCAGTATTCAAGATAAGCGATCGCGTCAAAGTGATCAATGACAGGGGAGCGGAAGTCAAGCCAGGTTCCGGAGAGATAGGTAGGCTGGCAGTCTACGGGAGGGTTCCGCTTGGTTACTGGGGAGATCCTCAAAAGACAGAGAGTGTATTTTATGAAGCGAATGGTATCAGGTATTCCATTCCAGGTGATTTTGCCACCGTTGAAAGTGACGGCACCATACAGTTTATCGGTAGAGGATCCGCATGTATAAATACCGGTGGTGAAAAAGTATATCCGGAAGAGGTAGAGGCGGTTTTGAGGAGTCATCATAGCGTGGAGGATTGTGTAGTAGTAGGTATGCCTGACGAGCGCTGGGGAGAGGCGGTTACCGCGTTAATCGTACCGTCTGCAGATCTCCTTAAGCCAGGAGATCACTCTGTCGAGGTAACGTCTGGAGAGCAAGTTGCTGCTTCTGGCAGTATTGATGTAGAGGAGATTTACTCGTATTGCCACAGCCGCTTATCCGGCTATAAGGTTCCCAAGCAATTTATCCAGCTAACGTCGTTGCATAGGGCACCGTCTGGGAAGGCTGACTATAGATACCTACGTTCTTTGGCAGGAGAGCTACTTGCGGATATATCTGTACCTTTGGGGGATACTCCCAAGTTTATAGATAGTCGAGACAGCAGTATAAGTACCCAGTAATATGGATTTTCTATTGCCTGGCGAAAATGATCCAGTTAGGCTGGGGGTGAGGGCATGGATTAAAGAGCATCCGGAGCCGAGTGCTCGCGATCTGGCTCATGCTGGTTTTGTAGTTCCTCATTGGCCGCGGCCATGGGGAATAGATGCGGATCCACTTACTCAGCTGATCATAGACGATGAACTGCGCCAAGCAGGTATACGAAGACCATTTAATCCTATTGGGATAGGTTGGTTGGGGCCTACCATTATCAAGTATGGTACCGAAGAGCAGCGTGATAGGTATCTATTCCCAATGCTGGCCGGCGAAGAAATATGGTGCCAGCTTTTCAGCGAACCAGGTGCTGGTTCAGATCTGGTCTCGGTTACCACCCGGGCTGATCGTGATGGTGATCACTATGTAGTAAGCGGATCGAAGATATGGACTACGTTTGCTCATATGTCACAGTTTGGCGTGCTCTTGGCCCGTACCAGTGACCTCAATGGTTCATACGCTTCTTCATCTTATGACGATACCTCTTATTCAGATGTAGTATCTCGTCACTCAGGGCTCTCTTACTTCATTTGTCCGATGGATGCTGATGGGATCACCGTGCGCACTATAAAGGATATGACCGGTCACGAAAGTTTCAATGAAGTTTTCTTTGATGATGTGAGGATTCCAGTAGCCAACCTGGTTGGAGAGACAGGTGACGGTTGGAGGGTAGCTAAGGCAACCCTGGGAAATGAAAGAGTATCGCTTTCCAGCGAGGGCCTGATGTGGGGAGCCGGTCCTACCGTAATGGACATAATAGATCTTGTTGCCGGAACTGGAAACAGCATTAATCCGTCATTACGTGATAGGTTGGCAAGAGCTTATATGGTTGAGCAGATATTGCGCCTTACCAGACTGCGAGTTGCAGGCAAGGCAGTGGCTGGCCAAGAGAGGGGACCTGAGGTATCTATAGTAAAGGCACTGTCAGATGCCCATGGTAAGTCGGTGATGGATCTAGCGGTAGACATAGCCGGTGCGGCAGGAATGTTGCGTGATGGCGACCCGCTCTGTGGGATGGTCGGCTGGGAACAGGGTCATGGCCGGACATGGGGGAGAAAGCGCACTTTGGGTGCTTCCGATTGGATGTCTGGGTTCCTCTTCTCACCCGCACTGACCATTGGAGGTGGAACTGCCGAGATACAACGTAATATTATTGCGGATAATGTGCTTGGACTACCCAGTGGTCTGTCCCGCAAGTAACCATGGGTTCCCGCCAGCCACCTATATCCGTATATTGGATTGATTCGGTGCATGTTTACGGTAGTATAACACTATAGGATAGCTGTAATCGCTATTGACTAAACTAGAAAAAGGAGATTGTATATGGCTAATGTTGTTCATGCTGATGATCCGGCAACCTTTGATGAGACTGTCTTACAGTCGGATGTTCCGGTCGTGGTCGATTTCTGGGCTGGGTGGTGTGGCCCATGCCTGATGGTTGCTCCTGAAGTAGAAGCATTGGCTGAAGAGCAGGGTGACTCTGTCAAGGTGGTCAAGGTGGACGTGGACCGCAATCCATCAGTGGCTAGTCGTTACGGGGTTATGAGCATTCCCACTATTGCTCTGTTCAAAGAAGGCGAGCTCACGGCTACCTCTATAGGAGCGAAGCCTCGCCACGCAATTCGCAGAGATCTTGGCATTCCAGAGCCCTGAAGCGTAGCATAGCAGTACAGGCACCGTGAACGAGGAAGATAATGGCGGGTTGAACCATACGTATATTGGAGGAGCCGACCACCTCCAGGATGCACCTATTCAAAAAGACGGTTCCAAGCCGGTGAGTGAACCCAGCCGGGAGGCTTTGACGCTCCATTTAAAGCTGGAAGATGGGCTTTATGGCATGAGAGTGGCTTTTCCCAATGACGTCGAAACGTTACTGGTAGATGAGCCGGAACCTCTGGGTAGAGGGCAGGGGCCTAGTGCATCAGGGGTGCTCGGTGCTGCGGTGGCTAGTTGCCTCAGTGCCAGCTTACTGTTCTGCTTACGCAAGGCTCACATAGAGGTGTCAGATATTGATACATCAGTTACCGTTTCGTTTCAAAGGGATGAAAAGGGCAGGTTGCGTATTGGAGGGATAAGCGTGAATCTTTCGCCCACCATTGAAGGGGAGCCGTCGTCACGCGTGGAAAGGTGTATGGAGCTTTTTGAGGATTTCTGCGTTGTCACCCAGAGTGTCAGGCAGGGAGTGAATGTCGAGGTGAATGTCGATGTTCAGTAGTAGTGTCCAGCAGCTCTGAGCTGAGTGCCTCAGCACATCGTAGAGAGAGCGCCACTATAGTTACCTGAGGGTTTACCCTAGTGGACGAAGGTATTATGGATGCATCCATGATCCAGGCTCCTGGCATGTCCCATATCCTTCCCCAAGGGTCTACTACGGAGTTGTTTGGCGTACTACCCATACGGGCAGTTCCCATGGGATGGTAGGCAGAAAGTTTCAAATCCCCTGGTTTCCACCTTCCCTCTCTCACGGATGCCAGGTCTTTTTGAGATTTTATCAGCGGCAGCCCAGGAAGTCCCGTGTATACCTCCTTAGCTCCTGCCGCAAGGTATATCTCTGATGTCATGGCAATAGCCGCCACTACCTTTCTTGCATCAGCCTGCGAGAGGGAGTATCTTACCAGTGGATTGGCCGAGCGGCCGGGAACTACGATTCTGCCATTTCCGTCATCGCTGATGATAGTGCCACATGATGCCATATAAGGATATAGAGCTAAGCTGTCATCGCCTGAATCGGGTAATGATCCGGCGGAGTAACTGATTCCGGGAGGCGGAAAGGTCGCTTCCAGCAGTATACCATCTTTTAGTCTTTCATCCACGTAGTAACTTTGCATCACTCCCTGCCAGGCATGAAGCTCTTCGTCAAAGAGGGCAGTAATGCCGGAGCCGGGATGTATCACCAGGTTGTGACCGAGCTGACCACTGGGATTACCCAATTTTTGCCTTGCAAGCAACGATGGAGTGTAGATTGCTCCAGCAGACAAGACGGTAGCACGGGCTCGAATAGACAATCTTCCCATTCCCTCTCCGGTATTTGGGTCAATTATACGTGCAAGAACGCCAGCTACACGATTTTTCTCAATCCAGAGGTTCATCACCTTTACGTTTGACAACACAGTCGTACCATTGCTGACTGCAAGTGGAAGGTAGCTTACGTGCATACCCTGCTTGGCATCGACCGGACAGCCAAAGCAGCAGGTACCATGGCCATGACAGTTTCTCGCATTTCGCCTGATTACTCCACCATGATAGCCGAGCGAATCGGCCCCTCTCCGTAGCATTTCAGCGTTTTTGCCCAGTATCTCAGGTCCGGATGGTCCTATACCGATTACGTCAGCTACCTGATCAAAGTATGGATTCATATCGTCGGGTGATATAGAAGGAATACCCTGCCTGCTCCAGGACACCAGCACATCATCGGGGGTATTGAAACATGTGCCAGAGTTGATAACAGTGGTACCTCCTACTGCCCTTCCCATAGGGAGTGATATTACTGGTTTTCCGATGGTGCTGGTCATTCCGTTGTCACGGTATATATTGGACAATCTTTCCAGTGGATCATGGGCATTGAAATAGTCTCTATTGAAGAATCCACCCTCTTCGACGACTATTACTTTTAGCCCGGCCCTTGCAAGCACGCTGGCTGCTGCTGCCCCACCCGCACCACTACCTACTATGACTACGTCGGCTTCCATGTCTCCAGGTTGCAGATCTGGGTAGCTGTATATAGGGAAGGTAGGTGCCGGTGGTATTTTACTCCAGTTTACTGGTACGGCAGGCTTGCCGTCGTAGCCTATGAGCTTCTTTACTTCTGGAGTAGACGCACGTACCAGCTGTATGAGTGTATCCAATCCCTTGGAGGCTTCCTTTCTGGGTAGATTACGGGAGCTGGCACTGGAAGTATTCCATTGCTGGCGGGCATCTCTGTCTAGCAGATGAAATGGTTTCATGTGGCGAGACAGTAGGGGTGTAAGGTCGTAGCCTATAAGCATGAGCCTGACAAGGCGTTTTGCCTGTGGGGTAAACCCGGCTATATGCGACTCTACCAACTCTTCAAGATCGGATGCTTCGTCACTGTTATT
>JAMCPC010000116.1 GCA_023379725.1 Actinomycetota bacterium | reverse complement strand
GTATTCGATTCTGTGGATAGAACCAACGGGGATTCCCTGCTCGCCCTGGCTTGGATACCAGACGCGCCCAGACTATGGGACGACAAAGAATAGCCTCATCACCGATGAAGACAACGACCAGAGGTCGACACTTCATGCCATCCTAATCAACTCATCTTCTAATGTAAAGAGTCTTCTCGTATCTCTGTTGCCATGGTTGAAAATCTTCCGGCTGAGCGCACAGACTGCTATTGTATGGCATGATGTATCTTACGAGTCGGGAACAGGCACTTGACCTGCCTCAATGCTGGTCACAGCAGAGCGGACGACGGGATTCGAACCCGCGACCCTCACCTTGGCAAGGTGATGCTCTACCAGCTGAGCCACGTCCGCAGTACGTTAACATGTATAGTATAGCCGTATAGTGCTATACGCGCCATACTATATGACATTTATTACGCGTATCTACGCGCCGTTACCTTTTCCAATTCAGCAAACGATTCATGCATGTATTGCGTAAAGTCATCTAAATCGGGGATTAAATCCCGGCAGGCGAGTATGCCAACTCCCAATCGGTCTATGTAGCTCATTACCGTTACGTTTAGCCCGATACCCTCTACCAGAGGTCCGATGGGGTAGATCTCTACCATTCTGTTGCCCGCACACCACAGCGGTCTCTTCGGTCCGCGTATGTTCGACACTACGACGTTGAACGGCATGTTCAGCTTATTCAGAAGTTTTAGCTTCGTGACGGCAGTAGCAAGTGGGTGCGATATTCCGGGTATAGCAACTTGCGATATAGCTTTTACAAGGTGATCGTAGATGGGGGAAGAGTTACGTATCGCATGGCTGGATCCTTCGGAAATAGCGAGAAGGCGGTCTAACGGGTCATCGACATGAGTTGCAAGTGATACAAGTGCTGCAGACACCATGTTGGCATTTTTGTCCATGTTGCCCTCATACAGTCCTCGCTGAGAGACGGGCACAAGTGACACCAGTGAACGATCTGGTCTCTCACCTCTCGCATCTAGCAGTTTACGTAAGGCTCCGGATACTGTTGCCAAGACTACATGATTAATTGTTGTAGATGCACTATGTGCCACTATCTTTATATCCGTGAGGGGGAGGCTCATGAATGATAATTTTCTGTAAGGCGATATCGCACCATTTATAGAGGTGCGTGGTGCCAAGTGGGGGGCGAGAGGTGCCATTATTCCACCCGATGCAGTATCTCTCTTCTTCTCGTTGGCTATATTCGCCAGGAAGGAGATAGCACGTTTAGCGCTGTCAACGGTGGCACCTGATCGTGATGCCAATCCGGTAGCGGAATGAATAAGCAGTTCAGCCATTGAAGGAACGGGGTCAGGTATCCACGGATGGTCTGGTGGGGGGACATTTCGCGGTGTTGGTCCATCATCGAATACCGTAGATAAAATTCCTGCACCAGTCTCTCCATCCAGGATACAGTGGTGCATTTTGGCGATCATTGCAACAGTCGGTTCAGATGATGTATGCAAGCCTTCTACCAAATGGATTTCCCATAGTGGCCTGGACATATCGAGCTTGCGTTCCATGATTGATGCCGCCAAGGTGGTCAGTTCGTTATAGCTGCCCGGTGTAGGCAGGGCCGCACGATATATATGATTTTCTATGTCGAAGTGAGGATCCTCTATCCATAGTGGAAAATCAATCCCAAGGGGAGCCTTTATTGCTCTTCTTCGTAGGGCATGTACAGTATGTATTCTCTCGTTTATAGTATTACGTACTGATGAATCTATAGTCTCCATAGGGCCAGCTCCACTTGTATCAAATACAGCCAATACCCCAACATGCATATGCATATTTTCCGTTTCCAGTGCAAGGAAAGCAGCGTCCAGTGGGTCCATCTCTATCATGTCTATCGACCTGTATGTCCGAAGCCGCCAGCGCCTCTTTTGGTCGCCAATGGAACTTCCACTCCTCGATTGTCGACAGCCAAGTTCTCCAATGGGCTGAATACGACCTGTTCTACCTGCATTATGACGAGTTGGGCGATTCTATCTCCTTTGGCAACTGTGTATTTGGTGTATGGATCGGTATTGATTAGCACAACTTTTATCTCTCCACGATATCCTGAGTCAATTAACCCAGGAGTATTTAAGCAAGTGATGCCGTGGTTTTGTGCCAATCCGCTACGAGGTAATACGAAACCAGCATAACCTTCTGGTATCCCAAGTACAAGGCCAGTTGGTATAGTGGCTCTTCCTCCACCAGGGGGTATGGCTACATCCTCCCTGGCGCGTAGATCCATTCCGGCGTCGCCCGGCATTGCATAGGTGGGTAGTGCAATCGTTGGATCTAGTACTGATATGGCAACCTCTACCATGAGAAAGAGATTAGCATCACCTTGAGCGCTCTACCACAATAATCAATATTCAGGTAGCCAGTGTAGTGTCTCGCAAATAACCATGGGTTCCCGCCAGCCAGATGACGCCCCTGGCGGCGTTCTTGTCCTAGACGTAGCTCCAGCTACGCCTTCGTCCTCGGCCTTGCCAGATGATGCCCCTGACTTGCCGGATAACGTCACGCTATTTACGAGACACTACACTAGTGGTCTGTTCAGGTAGCCGGTGGTCTGTTCACGAACGGTTATATAGTTGTAGTGGCGCGGCAACAATATAGCGGCTAACATCATTGTATGCTTTTATGGATGGATCTGGAGATGACTGGGCTTGATCCATCGCGTGATGTCATTGTAGAGATTGCTACACTTGCTACCGATGATGAGTTGAATATCTTGGCTGAAGGTCCCGATCTGGTCATCCATGCAGATGATGCCATACTCGCTGGCATGGAAGACATCGTAAAAGACATGCATGAGCGTTCAGGTCTATTGCCGATGATAAGGGCATCACAAATAACAGAAGGAGAGGCAGAGCACGCTACTCTCGAATTCATGAAGGAGTTCGCACGCGAACCTATGACGATTCCACTCTGTGGCAATTCCATAGGCACAGACAGACGTTTCCTACTTTCCAGGATGCCCTCAATTGAAGAGTGGCTTCACTATCGTTCGATTGACGTATCCACCATTAAGGAACTGGCTAAACGTTGGTATCCAGAGATATTGGCTGGGGCTCCGAAGAAGCATGGTCGCCACAGGGCAATGGATGATATAAGGGCATCAGTTGAAGAGCTGAGATATTATCGCAAGACACTATTTATAGATAAGTCACAGCATCAATTAGACAGGCAGGTTACTGTTGTCGAGCCTCGGGGCGAGGGGTGCTGAAAAGTAGCAAAGAAAATGCAACAACAGCATGAGTCGGGGCAATCGGGAACGCACTTCTTCGGAACGACAGGATACCCTCAAGATGTCCTGAACGGTAGTACCTGTCCGGTGGTAGCTGCCTTTGATTTTGACGGTACTCTGGCCAGAGGGGACAGTGTCATCAAGTTCTTGATCTATCTAAGAGGAAGGGCACGCATAGTCCAGTCCTTGCTGGTGCTTCTACCACTGTTTGTTCTATCCGGCATTGATGGCGACAGGTATGCTGACAGGTTCAAGCAGCGCCTTTTTTCCAGAACTATAGCTGGAATGACGATGGAGGAGCTTTTGACGGCAGGGGAGAGGTTTGCAAAAATTCATCTTGATCGCAAGAGTCGGAGCAGCGTGGTGGAGAGATTGGCGTGGCACAGAGATCAAGGTCATTCGATCATAGTCGTATCTGCATCTCCGGAGTGCTACATAGGGCCGGCAGCAAAGCTACTGGGTGCCACGGATGCCATTGCTACCAAGTTCTACGTGGATGAGTACGAAAGAGTCGACGGAAGTTTCCAGGGTGGTAACTGCAGGGGTGCGGAGAAAGCTCGGAGACTAAGGGAGTGGATCGATACACATTTTTCTAACAATGGTCAGATTACGCTCTGGGCATATGGTAATAGCCTCGGGGACAGAGATATGCTGTCCATGGCTGATACTGGTATAAATGTGGGTAGGTTGGGACGTATGGGTAGGCTCAGGAAATTTTACAGGATGGTATCCAGCGGGAATGGCATCCAGCGAGTTCATGGTGTTTAAGCAGGCAGTCGATCAATAAGTAGCCGATCAGCAGGTACTGCTTGAGATAAACTTAGTAGCCTACCAAGCCGGGGTCAAGTAGCCGATCAGTAGGCACTCGACACGATTCCCAGTCCTGTAGAGGGACTTGTGTCAGTAGAGCTGGTCAAGCTGGGTGCATCTCCGTAATTGAAGACCTGTCCGCTGGATGCGATTATAAGATAACCGTCAGATGTGGTAGTAGGTAGAATAGAGATCGCCTTATTGGGGGATGCGATATTTTTTGTTGGTGAACCGTAGTACTTGGCATTCCCAAATGGATATACAGCTCCATCAGCACCGACCAACCAGTAGCCCCCTCCATCGGGGGTAGCAGCCACACCTACCACGGGAGATGGAGGCTTTACCCTTATGCCAGGGAGTGAACCGTAGTACTTGGCATTCCCAAATGGGTATACAGCTCCATCAGCACCGACCAACCAGTAGCCCCCTCCATCGGGGGTAGCAGCCACACCTACCACGGGAGATGGAGGCTTTACCCTTATGCCAGGGAGTGAACCGTAGTACTTGGCATTCCCAAATGGATATACAGCTCCATCAGCACCGACCAACCAGTAGCCACTCACCCCTCCGCTTGCTTGCCCATCAATCTCGAACCAATTGGACTGTACGCCATAACCAGAAAATTGTGAGGAAAACGATGAACCTGTAGTGACCACCGTTCCTGTACTACCTGTTATTGTCATATCCAATACTCTTCCTCCAAGGCTGCCATAGCCATTGCGACTTGTAACTGTTATGGATGCAAGCGTTCCTATGGAGGGATAAGCCTGTTCTATGGCGGTCACAGGTATCTGTGCCTGCCAGGTGTGATGCTGGTTGCATGCTTGAGGTATGCATATTGAATCACCTGCGTCCACTACTGGCTTAAAGGTACTGGGGGAGGTATATCCCCCCGTAGATGATGAGTATTGTGTGTCTGCAATCTGTCCATTGGGCATGTACACGACCTGAGCTGCTGTGTCTTGCACCGCTGCAATGACCAGTTGAGTCTGGTTGGCCAGGCCGTTGTAGACTTGGCAATACAGGTCGCATATATCTGCATAGTTGCCGTTAATGCCTGCTCCCAGATTTGCCATGACATAAGATCTGGCGGCAACGGCCTGAGCTTCCAACTCCTGGAACCCCCTTGGCTCTCCCTGTGCGTCAGCAATGCCCAGAGTTCCCCAATAGGCCGGGGATTCATTTGGAACTACGCCAGCTACATATTCTTCAAGTGGCAGTGAATTCACTGTCCTGGGGTTGCCGTTCGCGTTGTATGTTGCTGAGACATTTCCCTGTACTGTCATATTTCCAGAGCTCATACAGATGGTGAGTGCATATGTCTCTGCATTGCTGGCTCCCAGAGTAGTTTGTTCTGATGGGACTATCTCAGGATTGTATAGACCAGTCTTTACAGGGGTGGATGACCATGGCCCATTACAGCTTTGGCCGGTATACAGGTTCCACTTATTCGAGCTACTTGATGCCAGTTTGACAGATTGACCAGCCTGAATAGTTACTCCTGCTGCACTAAAAGCTGAATTGGATGTCACTATAAGGTCGCTACCGTTATTTTGAGATATTACAACACTGATATTGGTCGTAGCCTGGTCGGCAGGGAGCTTTCCAAGTGTAGTAGTACCCGAATAAGTGGAGCCGTAGAAATGAGCGATGATTTGTTGGTAGGTCAATCCGGAGATTGCATATCCAAACGCCCCCCATTGACCCATTCCGATGCCAGGCCCCCAGCCATGCCCGGTAAGTGTGACATCCGCATAGGGATATGCGGCAGGTACAAGCGAGTCGAATGAGCCAGATATACCCGTGGTGCCTACGATGACAAGCACCATGAACAGAATATATTTGATGGTTTTGTTATATACTAATTGTGTTATTTAACGATTCTAGCTTTACCTGAACCGGAGTTGCAATGATACCCAGGTTGTTTTCCGGGGCGGTAATCTTGAATGTGCATGCACGATCGAACCTGTCGTAATCGTTGGAAGTACCTCGCTTGCGTATGGCGGCATTTGCCATATAGATACCACCAGTTAAAGGCAGTGTATCAACGGTAAAACTAATATTTCCTGTTCCCTTTTCGATTACTGGGTAGTATTCAAGAGAATCGGTATTCGATGAGAATACTATCGTACCTGAGTCGTTCTGAATTTCCACTATGAATACGCAGTCGTCCAGATCCACCCCCGCCTTGTATTGCACCGTGATATCAGCAGAGTCGCCACTGTCGATCTTATCTACAGTTTGGCCGTCTACGGATTTAAGTGACACAGATTCTACAGATATAATTTTGTCTTCATTGGACGAACTTCTACCCAATTCCGCATCAAGCAGTTTTTG
>JAMCPC010000115.1:8134-8738 GCA_023379725.1 Actinomycetota bacterium | reverse complement strand
TAGCCAGTTTCAACGCAAGTATAGACCAGCGGTGATTCCCGGTAAACCCCAACTCCAGTCTGTACCACTGCCACTCTCTCGACAAGTATAGACCAGCGGTGATTCCCGGTAAACCCCAACTGATGTAGGAGCTCCTCATCCTCGCAAGCAGTATAGACCAGCGGTGATTCCCGGTAAACCCCAACCATTATACGCGGCGGCATCCTGCGTTGGTAAGTATAGACCAGCGGTGATTCCCGGTAAACCCCAACTACTCCGCCCCGTCCTCTATAATGCCTAACAGTATAGACCAGCGGTGATTCCCGGTAAACCCCAACCACTTCCTTCAAGGGTACTTAATGATAATGAGTATAGACCAGCGGTGATTCCCGGTAAACCCCAACCATGTTGCACCTGACGATGCACCCTCCCACAGTATAGACCAGCGGTGATTCCCGGTAAACCCCAACCCGCCGTCATATATGCTAGCCTTACCACCCAGTATAGACCAGCGGTGATTCCCGGTAAACCCCAACCACTCTCTCAATGTGTTGGCAGCCAACGCCAGTATAGACCAGCGGTGATTCCCGGTAAACCCCAACTTGGCATTATCGAGCGGTTCTTT
>JAMCPC010000115.1:0-8029 GCA_023379725.1 Actinomycetota bacterium | reverse complement strand
TATCAACCTGCCAATGGCATTTACGTAGGTGTTACAGGGGTGGTGTATAATGGTCTATATGAATACGTTGGAAATTATTCGTGAGATGGAACAAGATGAGTCGTTACGGGCGGCTCTTAGGGCGGTGATTCTTGGTGATGAGATTCTTAGTCTGCCAAACGAGATGCGCCTATTGACGGCTGAAGTGAAAAAGTTGGCGGAGGCACAGCAACGCACCGAAAATGCTCAGCAACGCACCGAGGAAGCCGTCAAGGAGTTGGTGGCAGCCCAGCTACGTACTGAGAATGCACAACGACACACTGACGAAACCGTCAAGTCCCTTGAAGAGATGGTCAAGGAGTTGGCGGAGGCACAGCGACACACCGAAAATGCACAACGACACACCGACGAAACTGTCAAAGAACTAGCGAATGCACAGCGACACACTGACGAAACTGTCAAGGAACTAGCGAACGCACAGCGACACACCGACGAAACCGTACGCGAATTAAAGGAGAGCGTAAACAGATTGAATGAAAGTGTGGGCGAGATAGCCGAGGAATCATGTGCGCTGGTGCTTGGTGCAATGGCTGAAGAAAGGGGATGGACTGTACTCGATAAACCTGGTCCTATTGATGTAGGCCAGGGAGAGGTGGATGTAAGAGGCCGATTTGACACTCCTGATGGTGAAGTCGTGGTACTGGCCGAGGCAAAGTCGCGCCTACAGGGGAAATACGTTGAGAGATGGGCAGACCGCGTTGGAGATCCAGCTTGGCGAAAGAGGTTCTTATATCCAGGCTTTAATGGAAAGGTGCTCCCCTATATGTACGGCACCCTTATCTATAGTGATGTAGACAAGCAAGCGAAAAAACGTGGAATAGGTGTAATCAAATACAACGGAGAATACCTGGCTCCCCGTCCGCTCTGATGACCAAACACGCTCCGCAAGCCTACGGCTTCAGCCATGGGGAGGGTGTCAGCAGTATTTTCACCTCGCACCACCACCACCACCACCACCACCACCATCATCATCATCATTACCACCAGTTGCATGGTGCTTAGAACCTACCAGATTTCAGGCGAGAGTGCCCCGTCCGTAAGGGCGAGGAGGTTCATGGAAAAAGGGCGAGGAGGTTCATGGCAAGAATGGTAGTATGCTGATATTATTGGTGATAAGCGCCAAAAGTTTAGCCGAATAGATTAACTGGGGAGGTGCCACAATGGTAGCACTGATTGTTGTACTGGTAATTCTGCTTTTAATCGCGGGTGGAATATCCGCAGCCAGTAGTGTCAAAGTTATTCCGGAGTACGAAAGGGCGGTATTCTTTCGATTCGGACGAGTAGTCCCAAAGCCCAGAGGGCCAGGTATCATAATCAAACTACCTGTTATGCACAGGCTACAGCGTGTTACTTTGCGCGTCGAGGTGGTCGATATACCTCCCCAGTCTGTGATCACGGCTGACAACGTGACCGTACAGGTCGATGCAGTCGTCTACTTCCAGGTGATGGATCCAGTTAAAGCAGTGATTGCAGTGGATAATTTCAGGTTTGCCTGCCAGAGGATAGCCATGACATCGCTTCGCTCTATTATCGGAAGGCACGAACTTGATCAATTGCTTGCACATAGAGACGACATAAACAACGAGCTAAGGGCTCAGATAGCTCTCTCTACCCATCATTGGGGAGTGGAAGTAAGGCAGGTAGAGATAAAAGATATTGTGTTGCCCCCGGAACTTATATCTGCCATGGCACGCCAGGCCGAAGCTGAAAGGGTTAGGCGTGCAAAGGTCATATCTGCAAGTGGTGAGCAAGAGTCAAGTGCGGGTCTGGCACGCGCCGCCGCTAAACTGGCCGAATCTCCGGGTGCACTTCACCTTAGGACTTTACATGCACTGACGGAAATCGCAAATGAGAATCGAGCTACTATTATCGTGCCGCTACCGGTCGAGCTACTGGCTGGGTTAAAAGGAATTATTGACAATTCATCTCACTATTCTGATCAGACACCAGTCGCGAACAAGACACCAGTCGCTGATCAAGCATCTCTTACAGGTCAAGTATCCGTCACAGATCAAGTATCTCTTACGGGAAACGATGAAGTGCCTACTTCAGGCATCGACCAAGTGCCTGTCATAAACCCTGCCATAAACACCGTCCAATTTCAGGCTCGCGGCGAATGAGCATGACCGCTGCTGATATTCGTACCATCGACTGCTGCCTTTAGCACGAAATAGGCGGGCTTGGGTTGGTAATTTGAGTACAGGATCCCCCATCCGTCGCCTATACCGCCGGTTGCATCGGTCAGATCAAACCATTGGAAGAGCCTGACTCCATAGCCGTGCAGGGAGGCCAACATCGACTTGAGTACATTGGCCTGTTCGGTTACTGTACGGGGATATTGCGCGTTTGCAAGTAACTTCTCTATATTGTGGCGTACATTCAATACGGTGGGGTTCGTACTCGAGGATTTTTCAACGGATGGCCAACCAGCCTCCTGTATAAAGATCGGCACGTTCTTTCCGAATCCGCCAGCTGGCATGTATACATTACGTAGATTGGAAAGCAGCGAGCGCATGGCCTCTTTTATTGGGGTATGCAGCTGCGGTATTGGATAGTAGGTATCTGGATACAGGTCAGCCCCCACGAAATTCACGTCATGGATGAAGGTACTGCCTCCTATGGATTTCAGGCTGGCAAAGAACTCTCTATTGGCTCCGGCTGCTATATTATGAGTCCAGTTGAATCCTATGAGTTGATCTGACTTCTTTACCCCTGCAGCAGCCTCTATACCTGCGACAAGTGCGTGCTTAGCTCCAGGCCAGTGCCCGTCAGAATCAACCGAACTGCCGACATCGGCTTCATTGGTTACCTGGAAGACGGTTACCTGAGGAAGAGACAGCACAGACTGCCGTATCCATGATGCATAAGCAGCTATATTGCCTACTTCAGCCGGAGGCCCATAGCGTAGAGCCAGATTGACGTACAGTCCCTGCTTCCGGTAGGTATTGATAGATGATACGAGCGATGGGGTAATTCCATCCTTCCATGATGCATACAGGTGGACGAAGAAGGGGTGGTCGCCTTTTAGCTGGACGATCCTGTCGGTCGATAGATCTGGGGATACCGATGGGCCGGGGGGAACTCCCATGTAATGACCCATGCTGAAGCTACCCGGAATCACGCCAAACAGCACGTTCTTGTTATGGTAGCTATGAGAGAGACAATACGGCCAGCAACTTATGCCAGGTATGATGTGGCTATCGGCTGGCGTTGAAGATGCCGATGGATGCGGGTGAGAAGTGCTCGATGCAGCACATCCTGCCAGTAACCCTACACATAGTATAAGCAGGATTGCCGGATATGCGTACATTTTGACCGGTGCTCCTTTGTACCGTTCGCTTCTAATCATTCTCCGCTTCCTTGATCTGATACCGTTTATTTGTCCAGACGCGGCCACAACCCCTATCTACAGGGGCAGAGAGATTCACAAATTGTGCATATGACGTTAGTTCCCATACGGTGTATCCTGTTATTATGCCGGTGTACCGATCCATAGATGAATATGTTACCGCAACAATCAGGTGATGACCGGCCTATAGGCATGTTTGACAGTGGCTTTGGCGGGCTGTCGGTTGCTCGTGCCCTTATCGACTTGGCCCCCAATGAGGATCTTGTATATGTAGGAGATACCGGTCGTTATCCATACGGACCGAGGCCGCTCCCTGAGGTAAGGGACTACTCGCTTCAAATCGCTGAGTGGCTGATCACCGAAATTGGTGTGAAACTTATTGTTGTCGCTTGCAACACTGCATCTGCTGCCGCACTCGATCTGTTGCAATCCAAGGTAGATGTACCCGTGGTAGGCGTGATTGAGCCTGGCGCAAGAGCAATACTAAAGGCGACCAAGTCCGGTAGGGTAGGTGTCATAGGTACGGTAGGGACAATCTCTTCAGGAGCATACCAGAATACGGTTGCCGATTTGAGTAATGAGGTCAGCCTTTCCTGCGCGGCGTGCCCAGGTTTCGTAGAGTTTGTAGAGAGGGGAGAGACTGAATCAGAGCAGCTTACCGTACTGGCAGAGAGGTTGCTTGCTCCGCTCAAGGGAGCGGAGATTGACGCACTCTTGCTTGGCTGTACGCATTATCCATTTTTGTCTCGTACCATACTGGATGTAATGGGGAGGAATGTCGTGCTGGTATCTTCTGCTGATGAGACAGCTTTCGAGGTACGTGAAATGCTGGACAGTAGCGGGTTGGCTACTACCAGAGATGGGGTTGGTAGCTGGACGTTTTACTCATCTGGAGATACCAAGTGGTTTCATGACGTGGGAAGTATATTGTTTGGGGAAGACCTGGGGGAGGTCATCCCTGTTAGCTGGAATGGCAATTCGGTATAAAGTGAATAGGAGGATGTCGTGTCGGATACGGCTATGTTCAAAGTCCGTTCGAGAGCAATATCAGTAATTTGGGTCACAGGCCAATGTTGACTGTTACGGTATTGGGCTGCGATGGTAGTCACCAGGGAATGGGAGGTGCCTGTAGCAGCTATATGGTAAAAGAGTGGGGGACAGGGACTACTGTCCTGCTTGATATGGGGTCAGGCAGTTTTTCCAATTATCAAAGGTTTTTCAATCTCGACGAGTTGGATGCCGTTATACTAAGTCACTCTCATCCTGACCATTGGGCAGATATCGATTCTCTTGCCGTTGCAATGCGCTATACAATCGGTCGTACGAGACCATTGCGCATAATAGCACCTGAGGGCGTTATGCGTCTTACACAGCATGTCCACGGGCCGCTGTTTGAGTGGGGTGAGGTGGCTTCCGGATCTTCTATAACGATCCAGAATATGCATCTTAGCTTTTATGCAACCGATCACGTGCTGACTACTCTCGCGATCCGTATTGATGCTCATGATGTATCGGGAGATGTAGTTACTCTTGGCTATACTGCTGATACTGGCACCGGATGGCAGCCTAAGGAGCTTGGGGATGGGCTTGATATGCTAATCAGTGAGGCCACCTTTACGTCTGCATATGAGGGCAAGTCACAGCACCTAAGCGGTAGGCAGGCAGGGCAGTTTGCCCGCGAGGCAGGTGCTCAGGCACTCATGGTCACCCATCACTGGTCGAATATAGATAAAGTGGCCATACTGAACGAGGCCACAGATGCGTTTGGTGATGAAGTGATCCAGGCCCATGTGGGTCTGGGCGTATTGGTGCGTTCCTGAACAGGCACTATACCAGGCATCGCCGGAACCCTGAACAGGTCGGTCTCTAAGTAGGTTTACGATTCTGAGTAGGCGGAGCCTTGTGGTAATTGCCTCTATGGTCAGTGAACCTCCCCGCCCTTACGGACGGGGAATGCGGTCGCTAATTGTTTACTTTAATTGGCAACGTTATTTGTGGTAGCTTCTCTCTATGACAGATTTAACAGTTGAACGTGCTGATGGTCGTAGACCGGATGAGCTACGTCCGATAAAGTATGTTCGAGATTTTACGCACTTTGCAGCTGGATCGGTAACCGTATCTATGGGCGATACAATAGTCTTATGTACGGCATCGGTGGAGGATAGAATTCCACCTTGGCTTCGTTACAGCGGAAAGGGATGGGTCACTGCCGAGTATTCCCTCTTACCGGGATCCAGCCCGGAGCGTGTAGCACGAGAAGCTGCCAAAGGGAAGCAGTCCGGCCGTACCCAGGAGATCCAGAGGCTTATCGGTAGGTCGCTCAGATCGGTAGTTGACCTGGTAGCAATGGGTGAGGTACAAATTACCGTAGACTGCGATGTGTTATCAGCCGATGGAGGCACCAGAACTGCATCCGTATGTGGTGGATTCCTGGCACTTCACGACGCTTTTACCAGGATGGTGGCTAACGGCATTATAGACAAGCATCCTATCAACTCTTATTTGGGCTCTGTCTCGGTAGGGATAGTGGACGCGTTACCTATGCTTGATCTCGCTTACTCAGAGGATAGCCGGGCCGAGGTAGACATGAATGTGGTGATGACCGGCGAAGGAAGATACGTAGAAATACAGGGAACAGCAGAGGGAGTTCCTTTTACGCGCGAGGAACTCGATGAATTACTGTCTTTTGCATCCAAGGGTATAGATGAGATTATCTCTCTGGAAAAAGACTATGTCGCTTCTGAACCTGAGTTCAGAAAAATCCTGACCGGTCATTGAGCAGTGTCATCCTCTACAGCAGCGTTATCGGTAGCAGTACCCTCTACAGTAGTATCCTCAACAGCAGTACCCCCTACAGCAGCGCTTTCTACAGTAGTATCTTCGCAATCAGTGGTGATCGATGAACGATAGGCTTCTGGCTGTACTGGCTACAGCCAATCCTGATAAGGTTGCCGAGATAAGGGAGATATTGCAGGATACCGGCCTCTATCTTCAGGAGCGCCCCACTGGGCTTGGCGAGATTGACGAAACGGGAGCGACCATTGAGGAGAATGCCATATTAAAGGCGAGAACAGTAGGGGAATACGCTGGTGTGCCTGCAGTGGCAGACGATACCGGGCTGGAAGTGGCCTCCCTGGGTGGACGACCCGGAGTGCATTCATCTCGCTACGCGGGACCCGATGCCAGCTATGCAGATAACGTAAATGCCCTGTTGAAAGAGCTTGCCCAGGTGGGGGTTTTAGATGTGGCTGATAGGGGAGCACGTTTCGTAACCGTGGCATGCCTGTGGATGCCAGGCAATGAGGTCATCTTGGCAAGGGGGGTCGTAGAAGGATATATTACCCTGAACGTTGCCGGTAACGGCTGGGGATACGATCCGGTATTCGTTCCGTTGGAAGGTGACGGCCGCACATTTGCAGAGATGAGTCCCGGCGAAAAGAACGTAATATCGCACAGGGGAAGGGCATTTAGGGAGTTGGCCAGTCTGATTAAGAAGAAGTACGGCCAGTAAGGATATGGCTATTCCCTGACTACATCTACCAATATACCAACGATAGCACAATTTTGGGACTAAAGTCACTACGACTATAGTATTTTGTCCCGGGTTATGTCATAATAAATACGTACGGAGCAGTACGGTAAATGTTACGGTCGTGATGTATTACATATCATGATGTATCACATGATGATATGACAGAGACAGAGTAAGCATCTACAGACGTAACGATTTACCAAGGACACGCTGGGGCGAGTATACCGGGGCTTTACCCGATTGCTTCTCGTTGAGAGCAACCGAGTAAAGCCGCTGACCCGGTATTAAAGCCGTCTGCCGGGGAACGGAGCAGCAGACGGACACCTTAAATTTTTCAACAATGCTATTTTTTCACCAATACCATTGCCTTATACCATTGCTTTGAATTCGATTCCCTTGAATTCCCTTATATGCACTAGTATAAAGGATTAGTTTTAGCATACGATAGGGTATTTAGTCACTTTAATGCCCATAAGAAGTCTCACTTGTCTCTGTCGCAAATCTCTGGTTATGGAGGACAATGATCTTGCGCTACGGCCAATAGACCAATATGGCAATAGGCCAATACAAGATTTATTGTGGCTATCTCACATATGAACCTGCGGTTGCCTCCTGGTTCAGGGTTTTGTATCTACTTTATTTTGCAGGGCGAATCAATATACTATACACTGGCTCTTGTATTGGTAATCACGGGAAAGGAGATATTGATGAGTACAGAGTCGCAGGTTGATCCCGATCTTGCAAACTTGATCGGGAAGCCAACTGGAAAATCTAGAGTTGTACTGGAGAGGGGCCCGGTAGCCTATTTTGCATTGGCGGTGGGAGACAAGAGTCCTACATATCAGGACACAAGAGCGGCGGAGGCTGCAGGGTTGCCAGGAATACCTGTGCCTCCTACCTTTGCCTTTGCCTGGGACACGTGGGGTAAGTTCCCCGAGATACAGCCGGAGGACGACACCCCTCAAGGTAGTGCTGTGGGTGCAGTAGTAGGTTCTCTTATGTCCAAGGGAGGAACTATTTTGCACGGCGAACAAGAGTTCATATACCACAAGCCGGTGTACGTTGGCGATGTGTTGGTAGGTGAGGGGAAGGTGGTAGATGCTTACCGC